>NZ_JANSIQ010000029.1:0-4010 GCF_047502685.1 Synechococcus sp. OH20
GTTGGTTTGCTAAGTGTTGCTACTGTACCCCTTGATTACTTAACAGGCTGTATCTATGTCTAAGCTGGACTTAAAAAATGTACCTGGACACCAAGTACTGGCTGCGGCAGGTAAAAAGGCACTTCGACCGGGGGGCTTTGGCGCCACCGAACGGCTCTTCAAGTTTGCCGAGTTCCGTCGAGGAGAAACAGTGCTAGAGCTTGCCTCAGGCCTTGGCTACACGGCTATTCAATTGGCAAAGCGCTGAGGAAGGGAGTTAGAGGCCACTGCTGACCTTGCTTTTGTCCTGACCTTATTAAAGGCAAATTAAGAACGCCGCCTTTTACTCAGCCAGCCGGTTAACATTGCTAAAGCAAACATTCCCAGCAGAGCAAAGCCCAGCAGCCACCTTCCCTGCTCTAGGATCCCTGCCCCCAGAGCTACTACTGGGGGTGTAGAGACGGCAATGCCCAAAGCTAGCGCGAGAAGAAAGTTCTGCCATTTCATTTGGGTTAGGCCGGCAGCGTAGGCGACAAAGTCGAATAGGCCCGTCATTAAAAACCCGGCCGTAAGGAAAATATTGTTTTCCAGATAGTTGGCTGAAAGGGCATCGACTTTATACATCCATTGTCGCCCAACCATTCGCTGTACTAGGCCTCTACCAAACTTTCTGGCCAGGTAAAAGTTAAGTGTACAAGAGGTAAAATCGGCAATTGCAATGTAAAGGATTCCTGCCCCAAATCCAAAGAGTGCTCCTGCCAGGATGGAGTAAACAGTGCTAGGTATGGCAGGAATAATAATACTCAAGGAGCGTAATCCGATCAGAGCAAGGGGTGCCCATGGGCCTAGTTTTGCTATAAATTCTCGAGTTGTGTCTGGATCTAAGCGACGGGCCAGCAAGATAGCAGCTACCAGGACAACAAGCAACAACAGCAGTGAGAGGATATCCTTCCTTTTCCTAGAATTGGTTCTGCTGCTGGAGGGTAGCTTTTCTGAGGAGGTAGGAGACGATCCTGCTGACTCGCCAAAGGCAGTGCCGGGGGGATAGTAGAGCTCATTCCTCAAAATCCAGCCTGTTTTTTGCTGTAAGTAGGCATGCGTGCTCAGTCCCAGGTGCCTTGCTTCTTCGGCCACAGTTTTATAGTCTAGGCCCAGTAGCTTGCAAAGCTCTCTTTGTCGAATACCTGAAGGTGGCTGCATAGGGCAAAGGAACACCAAGGGTTTCTACTTTCTCTGCCAGATACTTGAGGTTTTCAAGGAGCGCTTGAAACAGGCATGATTTCCATAGGCTTTGTTTTGCTAGTGTAGAAGGTGTTGCATGTTTTGATCTTTAGAGGTTGACAATGATCTTGTGTATTAGCGATGTTCTCAGTTTAGCAGAATTGCAACAAACCTTGGCCATTATATCCGATGCTGAATTTGCAGATGGCGCCCTGACGGCTGGCTGGAATGCCAGGCTTGTCAAAAATAATAGGCAGATTCCTAAGGGATCCCTCCAGCACCAGAAGATTCAGGAGATTGTCTTTGCAGCTCTAGAGCGCAATTTGCTGTTTCAGATGGCTGCTCGGCCCAAGCTCATTCATTCTATTTTGATTAGCCGCTACGAAGAGGGCATGTCTTACGGCACTCATACCGACGATGCGCTTATGGTTGATCAGCGTCAGCTTATGCGTACAGATATTTCCTTTACCCTATTTCTGAGTGCCCCCGAAGACTATGACGGTGGTGCGCTAAAAATTGAGAGTAGCGAAGGAGAACGAGCCTACAAGCTGCCGGCGGGCGCCTTGATTCTCTATCCTGCTTCGACCTTGCACCAAGTTGAGCCTGTAACCCGCGGGATCCGCTATGCTGTCGTCAGTTGGGTTCAAAGCCTAATTAGGGATCCGCAAGAACGCGAGATCCTCTTTGATTTAGAGACTGTGCGGCTGCAGATGTTTCAGGAATCGGGCAAGACACGCCACTTTGATTTGGTCTCCAAAGTTTACGCGAACCTGCTGCGGAAATGGGCGGAGCTCTAGAGGGATCGAAGAAAATAGAGCAGGGCTTCTCTGTCTTCAGCAGCCATATTTTTAAAGATCTCGCGGGAGCGTTCAGCTTCTCCCCCATGCCAGAGAATGGCCTCCTCGAGGCTGAGAGCGCGGCCATCGTGCAAATAGCCGGAGTAGGGCAGAACTGTCTGCGACAAGCCGATGCCCCACAAAGGGGGGGTGCGCCATTCTCGGCCCGTAGCCTCAAAGTCAGGGCGGCCATCTGCCAGTCCTTCGCCCATGTCATGCAACAGCAAATCGGTGTAGGGGTGGATGACTTGGTTGGCCAGGGCAGCGATCTCGTGAATGCCGGTGTGCAGCTCTGGTCGGTGACACTTGGCGCATTGGGCTTGGACGAAGAGCTTTTCACCTCGCTGAACTTGGGGATCCTGCCAAAGGACGCGGCCAGGCACAGCCAGGGTTTGCACGTAAACGGTTGTCGCTTGGAGAGTGTCCTCGTCGATATCTTGGCTGCCATCGGCGGCCGGAAAAAGAGGATTCGTGACACCCATGTCGTTGGCGTAGGCGGCCGCAGTTTGTTGCCTGAGGTTGGGGGTATTGGCTTTCCAACCAAACCGTCCCAGCACCAGACGCTGCTGCTCTTGATCCCAAACAGAGTTGGGGCGGCCAGAGATGCCATCCCCATCAGTGTCGTCGGGATCGGCTGCTTCTAGGATTGCAGACTCGGGAACTGCTTCCAGTAGGCCCGCTCCAAACACCGGCTGGGGGATCCGCAGGGAGATGAGGACAGGCTTAATCGGCGATCCCTCCAGAGTCAACAGCTTCACAACAGGAGAACGAAGCCTGTAGGCGGTTCCGTCGGCGTACTGTCCGGTCTGCTCTACCCAGTGCAACTCCACCTTGGCCTCTGGCCGATAGCCTCGAACGGCCTTTTCTTGAATCTGCGTGCCGATGCCGGGCACAGGGGGAGTGTTGCCAGCCATGGCCTCCCATCCAAAAGGCCGGGGATCCCCACTTCTATCCAGGGATCCAACCTGGCTCACCCTAACCACCCGCTGTCCTTTCTCGGGTAGACCGCGGCCGTTTTTGACATGACAACCGGCGCAGGAGTTGTTGTTGAACAGAGGTCCAAGGCCGGGGTTAACAGGCGCTGGAGCCGCTACAAAGTTGGCCTCAAAGGCAATGTCCCCCAGGGCATGCAGCCTGGCCCAGCGGGGATCCAAATTGGGGGCCGGCTGCTCGTAGGCTGTTGAGGTGCGGTTCCAAAGGGTTGTTTCGCCACCCGCTTGCGGGGGCAATGGCTGGGATCCATCTAGGCCGGCGGAAAAAGCCAGAAAGCTCGCTGCCCAAAGAGAGGCCAATCCCAGCATGAACATCTGGAGAAGACGACGCATAGGCCATCAAAATAGCGGCAACTCAACTCTTTTCGGACTTTCTTACTGCTGCAGAAGCGGCACAACTTCCCGAGCAAAGTTATCGAAAGCGTCTTCAATTTTTTCCATAGCGGCGGTAATAGATCCACGGGCATTGGCATCGCAAAGGCTTTTTTCGATAGGGTCAGGGATCCCCTGGAGAGCCGCCGCTGCTGCTTGTAACTCCGACTGAATTTGACTATCCAAATTGGGGTTGATGTCCCGGACAAATTGGCTGAGGCCGCGACCTTTTCTATCCCTAAATCCACCCAAGTAAGCATATTGGACGCTGCGCAGGTTGGCCTGAAACTCCGGCAGCGAATGGTGGGCAAAGCGGCTTTCCAAGAGAAAGGGATTTTGCCGGGCGAAGGCTTCGCCAATTTTGACCTTGCCCAGCTCGTCCAACATGCTGAGAATACCTTGGGCTATTTCTTCAGCAGCAGCTTGCAACGTCAGGTAGCTCTTGCTGCCCTCCCCGGCTTTCACCCATTCTTCGCGAAAAGCAGGCAGCCCTTGCACGCCCTCTGTCCAGCTCTTGAGTAGCTTTTCCGCCGTATCCGCCAAAACCGGGCCAAGGGCAGCCAAGTACTCCCGATCCCGCTCGGTAAAGTCTTGCAAGGACTTGTTGTTA
>NZ_JANSIQ010000030.1:0-48258 GCF_047502685.1 Synechococcus sp. OH20
CCCTTCTCTCCTTCCTCTTGAAACCTGTACCCTATTTTAAATTAACAGGCTGTAACTCTAAAAAAGATACCCTGTGGCCATCTGTTTTGAGCTTGGCTGTGAGCACCTCATCACCTTCTATTATAAGAGATGCTCACAGCCGCAAAGAGAAAACTTATTTTCCCAGCTATTCGAAAAATCGAATATTTGAGAAGAGGAAAAGCTGAGGCGATGCACTTTTTTTGCCATCCTGCTCTTCCCAAATTCTTCTCTCAACTAGAATCCAATACCGACCTATTTTTTGATAACGATCTTCATAGATCATCTTTGCTTGAGTTTTTTCTTCGGTTCCTGGGCTACAATACTCAGCAGTGTAGTGAGTGGGTAGGTAGCCCTCACCTGTATCGTAAAACTCTTGAACTGAGACTGTAATTGTCCGATTGGCAAGATGGCGATGCACCCTTTGAATGTGCTTGCCCTGAACCCAGTACCTATCGGTAGAAGATAAGCCCGAAACAAGAACTTCAGTGATGTCTGAATTTTGTGGCTCTCCATAGACAAAGGTGTGGCCACCGTGTTCTTCGTCGAAGGAATGACGAACGCGATGCACCATGATTTCCCACATCTGTTCCCTTATTTTCTGGCGGATCTCCTCGTCCTCGACGCCGGCAACATCAATCTTCATGTTGCGGTCAATACTCACAACTCCTGAGAAGGAGAGGCTGCTGTCACCTTCTTTGGGAAAGTAGGCTATCTCAGCTTGGTAGCCAGGAAAGTCCTTATCCCAGGTGTAGCGATTCTCAAAGGCCTCTCTAAACAGCTCTTTGGCCGGAGCCTGCTGTGCTGCCATAATCTCCCCCTTAATGAGAAATTTTATTATTTAAATCCTAGTAGAGGCTGATGACTGGGCTTGGGATTTTAAGGTTTCCTTTAACTGTCCACCCACTCAGCTCTCTTTTTCTCGGAGCTCTTGGCGGTTGCCAACGGGTAGGGGGGCGGAACACCAATCCTTCCCTTTGCCTGAGAGGGCCCTTGAAGTTAATGAAAATTATTAGCAAGGCGCTGTCCACCGGCAACAGAGAGAGAGCTAAGCTAAAGCTCGACGCTGTTGGCCTTTCGGCGACAGGCTGGCAGGAAGAGGGTCTGCTTTCTCAACTCACTCCATGTCCAAAATCCAGCCCCTGAACCCAGAGCGGATCGCCCAAATGGCGGCGGGAGAGGTGATCGACTCGCTGGGGGCTGCTCTGCGGGAATTGCTGGAAAATGCCCTCGATGCCCAGGCCACCCGCATTCAGGTGGAGATTTGGCCCAGTCGCTGGCAGGTGCGGGTGGCCGATAATGGGCAAGGGATCCCAGGTTCGGAGCTGGAGCAGGTGGCTCGCCGCCACACCACCAGCAAGTTGGACGGTTGCAGCCTGGGATTTCGTGGGGAAGCGCTGCACAGCCTGGCCCGCTTGGGATCCTTGACCATTCAGACCCGCCACGCTGACGATGCCCACGGCTGGCTGGCCGCCTACAACCGACAGGGGGAGCTGGCCCACCAGCAGCCGGCGGCCACTGCCTTGGGAACGGTGGTGACGGTGGCGGATTTGTTTGCCGACTGGCCTCTGCGCCGTCGAGGTGTGCCCCCTATTGCCCCGCTTCTAACCCTGGTGCAGAATGCGGCTTTGGCCCATCCTTGGGTCAGTTGGCAGGTGCATCGGGAGGGACAACTGCTGCTCAGCCTCTGGCCGGGAACATCTCTGCAAGATCTGCTGCTGCAGGTGTTGCCGCAGTTGGATCTTTCGGATCTGCGCTATCAGCGGATCCAGGAGGGGGATAGCGATTGGGAAGTGGTGCTGGGCCTACCGGATCGTCTGCATCGCCCCCGCCCCGATTGGATCCGCCTGGCCGTCAACGGGCGATTTGTGCAGATGCCAGACTGGCAACGGGTGATCCAGTCAGTCTTTCAGCACGCCTTGCCCCGCCACCGCCATCCTCTAGTGGTGGTACATCTGCGCCTGCCACCTGAGCAGGTGGACTGGAATCGCCATCCTGCCAAGAGTGAGCTCTATCTACGGGATCCGGAGATCCGACAGGAGCAGTTGCGCCAACACCTACACGCTCTTCTGCAATCGGGATCCGGTCAAGCCAGCCGCCGCTCTGTGCATCTCATCCGCGCCAGCGAGGCCAAGTCGATCTACAGGGTTTCCTCCCTGCAAAGTCCGGCTCTCCCCGCTGCCGGTTGCTCCCTGCCGCCTCTGAAGGCCCTGGCCCAACTGCACCGGATTTACATTTTGGCGGAACACCCTCAGGGGCTGTGGCTGGTGGAGCAGCACCTGGCCCACGAGCGGGTGCGCTACGAGTACATCCAACAGCATTGGCAGCCGGTGGAGCTGGAGACGCCGGTCATGCTGGAGGGATTATCCTCCCAAGCAATGGAGCAATTGGGTCTGGAGCTGGAGCCCTTTGGCCCCAACACCTATCTGGTGCGCCGCGTGCCTCTGGCCCTGTGGTCGGAAGACCCCAAGGAGATTCAGGGATCCCTGCGAGAATTGAGCCGCTGTGCTGACCTCGAATCAGCTCAAGTGGCGGTGGCCTGTCGCGGCGCCCTGCGCAACGGGATCCCTCTGACCCTGGAGCAGATGCAACAGTTGCTGGAGGCCTGGCAGCGCACCGCCAATCCCCACACCTGCCCTCATGGCCGGCCAGTGTATCTGGCTCTGGCCGAAAAAGATCTGGCCCGTTACTTTCGTCGCCGCTGGGGGATCTGCGACTGGCCCATCTCCGACTCCAAGCTGGAATCTTTTTGGGAGCTGGATCCGCTGGGAGACAGGTTTGCCGCCCAAGTGCGGCGCTCGAGCAGCGCTTCTGCCTCGGAGCCCAGGGACGAGACCCGCTCCGCCCCACTATAATCGGGGATGTCCAACTGCTGACCCTCCCATGGCCTCTTATCTCAAACTCAAAGCCCAAGAAGAGACCTGGCTGCAGCGCCATGCCCGTCTGATCTTGGCGATCTTGGCCAGCCTGGGATCCCTGTTGACGGCCTACCTCACCTACACCAAGCTGACCGATCAGCCTGCCGCTTTCTGCACAGGGGATGGGGGGTGCGACCTGGTGCTCTCCAGCCGTTGGGCAGAGTTTTTGGGGATCCCGACGGCAACAGTTGGCCTGCTGGGCTTTTTGGGGGTCTTGGCGCTGGCGGTGCTGCCGGATGGGATCCCGCTGGTGAAGCGGTGGCGCTGGCCGGCCCTGTTTGGTCTGGTTTCCGCCATGACCGCCTTTGAAATGTACATGCTCTACCTGATGGTGGGGGTGCTGCGGCAATTTTGTCTGTATTGCACCACCGCCATAGTCTTGGTGGCCGGCCTGTGGGCGGTAACCCTGCTGGGCCACCGCTGGCTGGATGGGGGCAAGCTGGCCTTCAGCTACATTCTCGTGAGCTTTCTCACCTTGGTGACCACCATTGGGGTGTATGCCAACCAAGTTCCTCCCCCCAGCCCCCTGGCGGCAGGGTTGGCGGCCCACCTGCGGCAGATCGGCGGCACCATGTACGGGGCCTACTGGTGCCCCCATTGTCAGGAGCAGAAAGAGCTGTTTGGGTCGGCCTTTGCCCAAGTGCCCTACGTGGAGTGCTCCCCCAACGGTCCCGGTACGCCCCAAGCCCAAGCATGCACAGAAGCAGGGATCACCAGCTATCCCACCTGGATCATCAACGGCCGCACCTACGTGGGGCTGCGCTCGCTGGAAGCCTTGGCGGCAGCTTCCGGCTACCCTCTCGAGTCCGGCGGAGGACAGTAGTTCTCCAGGAGCGATGGCAGGAAGAGGCGTACACAGTTTCGCCCGGCTTGCTTGGCCTGGTAGAGGGCCTCGTCCGCTCGCTGGAGAGCAGCTTCTGGATCTAAGGGGTCATCTTCGCTGATAACGATCCCGCCAATGCTAATGGTGACAGGCAGGCTGCGTTTGGGCGAAACGTCAATTGGCCGGCTGGCGATGGCCCGGCGCAGAGACTCGGCGTAGCGGTGGCAGTGGGCGGGGTTGAGCCCAGGGGTGACGCAGACAAATTCTTCGCCGCCGTAGCGGTAGAGCAGGCTGGAGGGACGCAGTTGATTGTGCAGCCGCCCAACAAGGGCCTGCAACACGCAGTCGCCGATGAAGTGGCCGTAGGTGTCGTTGACCTGCTTGAAGTAATCCACATCCATCATCAGCAGGCAGAGATAGCGATAGCGGGCTTGCCCACGGGGCCCCACCTGCTTGAGTAAATGGGGCAACGCCTGGTCGAGAGCGCGGCGGTTTAAGGCTCCGGTCAAGGGATCCGTCAAAGACAGAGACTCCAACAGCTCGTTGCGGGCCCGCAGTTGCCGGTTGGCCTGGGCCAAAGCTCGGGTGAGCCGCTGCAGGCGCAGCCCCGCCCGTACCCGGGCCCGCAGCTCCTCAGCCTCGACCGGCTTAACGATAAACTCGTCCGCCCCTGCATCCAGCCCCTGCACCCGATCCTCAACTTCGGAGCGGGCGGTGAGCAAAAGGAAGTAGACAAACTGGCCGGCAGCGGAGTGCTTCAGACGGCGACAGAGCTCTACTCCAGACAAACCCGGCATGACCCAGTCGCAGATGATCAAATCCGGCCATTCGCTTTCATCCAGGGTCTGCAGGTGCTCCCAGGCCAACTGGCCGCTTTCCCAGCTTTCCACCCGGTAGTTGGAGCTTCTGAGGACTTTGCCGATGTAGCGACGGCTCACCGGGTCATCGTCGATGACCCAAATGCAGGGAACCTGAGCCGGCACGTGGCTCCACGAAACTTCTGGCAAGGGTAAGGACTCCGTCCCGCCAACGGGAGCGGAAACCAAGCTGGAGGAAAACCGCCAGCCTTCGAGTTCAGCCGACAACATGAGGAGAAACCCTGATACGGCGAAGTAATGCCAATTCTATCCCTGAGGTCTAGCTGCAGCTAGAGCTGGGAGTGGCCAGGCAAGCCGGATTGGCGGGCTGTTCGCCCAGGCCAAGGTGCAATGCTTCCACAAACTGCCGCACCCGGATGGGGTCAATGAGGGGAAAGGGATCCGCACAGCGCACCGGCATGCCGGCGGAACGGGCCGGCCGTTTCAGAGAACTGGCCACAATCACGCCATCCGCATGGCGGATGAGGGTGCCGATGTTTTCGGCGGTGGCCCCTGAGCCAATCAACAGGGGTACCTGAGGGGCAACCTGGCGGGCCAGCTCCAGCTCCTCCAGAAGGGGTGGCTTGCCGGTGGCCCAGCCGGAGAGAATGATGGCATCGGCCAGGCCGCGCTCCACCGTGTCGGCGATGGCTGCATCCAGACGGATGGGACTCAGGGGCTGAGCGTGTTTCACCAGCACATCGGCGAAAATCTTGATGTCGGCCCCCAACTCGCGGCGATAGCGCAGCAGGCGATGGGCATTCCCCTCAATAATGCCTTGGTCGGTTATCATCGCCCCGCAGAGCACATTCACCCGGATAAACTGCGCTCCCACGCTAGCGGCGATGGCCAGAGCACTGTAGCCATCGTTGCGCAAGACGTTGATCCCGATGGGCAGGGAGACCAGCATCTTGATCCGCTGGACAACCACGGTCATGGCGCTCACCACCGCCGCGTCTACCCGCTCCTTGGCAAAAGGGGCATCGTAAAAGTTCTCGACGAGGATCCCGTCCACCCCGCCTGCCGCCAAGGCCGTGGCAGCCTGTTCTGCCTGAGCGATCACCCACTCCAAGTCCCCTCCCCAACGGGGGGAGGTGGGCAGCGGCAACAGATGAACGACCCCAATAACTGGATGGGGGGTCTTGAACAGGTGTTGCAGCAGGTTCACCGGCGAGCTTCCTCAGGGATCCCTAACGATCTTACGCCTGGATCTGACCCATGGCGGTATTCTGCGAGGGAAGTGTAACATCAGGGCGGGGCGGAGAAGAGCTGGCCAGGCCTCGGAGCAGTTGTGGCACCATACCCGGCCCTTCGTAAACCCAGCCGGTATAGACTTGCAGCAGGCTGGCTCCGGCTTCCAGCTTCTCCACAGCATCGGCCAAGGTGAAGATGCCCCCCACTCCGATGATGGGCAATTTTCCTTGGGTGGAGCGGTGGATGTAGCGAATGACTTGGGTGGAACGCTCCCGCAGGGGGGCACCGCTGATCCCGCCGGCTTCTGCCAGGATTGGCCTGGGTTCTGAGATGCCGTGGCCAGGTAGAAAACGGGTTTTCAGGTTGTCGCGGCGCAGCGTGGTGTTGGTGGCCACAATCCCGGCCAGTGCATAGGTTTGGGCCAGTTCCAGGAGGCTGTCGATTTCAGGCCAGTCCAAGTCGGGGGAGATCTTCACCAAAAGAGGTTTTCGCCCCTGATTTTCCTGCTGTAAGGCAGACAGGATGGGCTCCAGTTGCTCAGCAGCCTGCAGGGATCGCAGGCCTGGGGTGTTGGGGGAACTGACGTTGACCACGAAGTAGTCCCCCAGCTCCTGGAGTAGCCGGAAGCTGGCCAGGTAATCGGCAGCCGCTTCTTCTAGGGGGGTGATTTTGGCTTTGCCCAGGTTAATCCCGATGGGAATAGGACGCCGACGCAACCGGCGCAACCGTTCAGCCAGAGCCGCTGCCCCCTGGTTGTTAAAACCCATACGATTGAGAGCGGCACGATCTTGGGGCAGTTGAAACAGGCGCGGTTTGGGGTTGCCCGGCTGCGGCCCAGGAGTGACGGTGCCCACCTCCACAAAGCCAAATCCCAAGCTGGGCCAGACGGCCAGAGCCAGGCCATCTTTGTCAAAGCCCGCAGCCAAGCCAAGGGGATTGGGAAAGGTGAGGCCCCATAGTGACACCGAGAGCCGGGGATCCCGGTAGCAAAACAGTCGCTCCAGAGCCGACAGGATCCCGGTGGCCTGGGTAGTGTCGATCCAATGGAGGGCACGCAACAGCCCCACCTTGACCGTTTCTGGATCGGCTCTCAGTCCAGAAAAAAGCAAAGGCCACACCACATCTCGGTACAGGTTCACCGCAAAGATCCCCTAAACTCCCCCTTGACTGTAGCTGGCTTCCGCGTTGCAAACCGTCGGCGTGATGGATTCTGGACTCATTGCCGGCCAAGGGATATTCCACGGCAGCATTCAGTAGTGGCTCCTCTGGGCTTGCTCTTTGCCGGCGACGGGGTTGTCTTGCTGCTCAAGGCCGGCTCCCCAAACGGCCCCCAAGAGCAACGTTATCAACAGGTGCACGCGGCCATCCAACATCACCACATCCAAAAGCCCTGAGACAAAAAACGCTGTCAAAGCCAGCAGCATCCCCAACAGGACACTTTCTTGAGAGCGCCGCCAGGCTTGCCACCCCCGCGCCAAAATCCAGCCCCACAGGATCAGATGGCCCAGCAGCAGCGGGATCCCGCCCTCAGCCGCCAGATGTAGGTACAAATTGTGGCAGTGGCCCAGCAGCTCCGGCGGATCCTGAGCATTGTAAAGAGCGGCAAAGCTCTGCCAGCCCCAGCCGGTCAAGGGTCGCTCCCGTGCCATCTGCAGGGCAAAATGCCAGGCATCCAAGCGGTTGGCGGTGGAACTAAAATAGAGGGCTTGAGGATCGAAGGTGTCTGCCAGACGGCTCCAAATCAATCGGGGCACAACGGCCCGCCAGCCCGGCCAATCCCAAGCGGCGGCCAAGCTGGCCAACCCCAAGCCGCTCAAGAGCCCGATTCCCCACCAACAGCGCCGCAGCGCCAACCCTATCACCAGCGCCAGCCCCCCCACTCCCCAGCCGTTGCGAGAGGCCGTCAGCAGCAGCAGCAGGGATCCCAGCCCCAGCATCGCCCCCAGCCCTGCTCTTCCCAGCCAGGATCGTCCCACCCCTTCCCACCCCAGCCCCGCCGCCAAGCAGAGATGGATCACCAAGTAAACGGCCAAGATATTGGGAGAGGTAAAAGCTGCCGCCGGTCGCTCGCCTCCGGCCACCCCCGTGATCCAAAGCGGCCCCAAAACGAGATGCCCCTGCCACCCCCACAGCACCTCTCCCCAGCCCAGAAGCAGCATCAGCCCGCTGCCCAGAACCAGCACCTGGGCCAAACGACGACGGCCCCCAGGAGAACCACAATCGGCCAGCACCGCTGCAAAGGCCGGCAGCATCAACAAAAAAGGCCAGTAGTTGAACATCCCCGGCAGGCTCAGCCGCCAATCCTCACCCACAAAGGCCACGCCCACCGCAGCCAAGCTCAGGAGAGCTGCCAGCCCAAATAGAGGATCGCGAAGGATCCTTTTACCGCAGCAGGTATAGCCCTGGATTGTCCCCACCAAAGCCAACAGCAAGCTGGGGGCCAAATTCACCGGGAGCAGCGCCGCCGCCCCCAGCAGCCAGCCCCGCGGCCGAGAGGGCAAGGGATGCGGCGGCAACTCTTGAGACCCAACCGGTGCAGAAAAAAACATCATTCATCCTCAAGGGGGATCCCCGGCCTGACCCGTCCCTGGCCGAAGTAGCGCCCAAATTGCAGCTCATACACCTCATCTTCATCTTGGGTTTCCACCCAGAGCTCCGAACGGGCATAGCCCACACACAGCAGCCCATACCCCTGCTCCTTCAGCTCGCGCGAGAGGCCCATCGCCTCCGGCTGGTACAGAGATCCCCGACGCACTCGCACCGCGCAGGTGGTACAGGCGCCGTTGCGGCAAGCAAAGGGCAGTTGGATCCCTTGGGCCTCGGCACTGGCCAAGATGTATTGATTCGCCGGTACCTGGATCAGATAGTGGGTGTCCCGTTGGCGGTCGTGGATGTGAACCGGGTAAGAGGGGACAGAAAAAGGAGAAGGCATGGAGAAAGTGGCCCCTTTCCTAGAGTAGGAGACTTCTTCATGATCCCACAGGATTTCCACAGCCCGAGGTCTGGGATCTCGACTATCAAATCCCCAGCACCTGCCACAAGCTCACCCCCAACCCCAGAGCGCCCAGATGGTAGGGCCACTGCAAGCTCTGGCGGGCAATTTTGCCCGTGAGGGCCCAAGAGAGAAGCACTGCCAGGATTAGCGTGGATCCCTGGAGAAACTGAACTACCGCCGGGTGCGCCTGCCACAGCACGGGAAGAGCAGATCCCGTCTGGGAAAAAGTTGCCCAGGTTACCGGCAGCACCTGCCCCGCCTCCGTTAAAAACAGGGGCCAGTAGAAAGCCAACGTTCCCCCCAAAACCAAGGGCAGATAGCCGTAGATCATCTCCGCAAAGGGTCGGGGTCGCGCCCCCCGGCCCAGCCGATGCCACAACCAAGCCAATCCCCAAGCTGCCAAAGGCACCAAGCTGGGAAACCCCAAAGCCAGCAAAGCGGCCCCCAGATGGGGCCAAAACTGCCGTAGATCCCAGCTCAGACCCCATTGGGCCATCTGTTCTGCCAACCGCGGCAGACAGTGTAGGTAGATGCCTCCCAGCAACAACAGCAGCAAAGCAATTTCGGCAGCGCGCGGCGTATGGGTAGTCCACAGCTCGATCCCAGGTGGGCGCAGGTTGAACTCCACCGAGCGATGGGGACAGGCTTTGAGGCAAGTCATACAAAGGACGCAATCTTTGTTGTCTTGCAGTTGCGCCGGATGGGAGTAGAGGGGACAGCCTCCCGTCGCCATGCCTTCCCCCTTCTCGGGCCCTCCTTTGTAGCACTGGTAGGTGGTGCATTCTGCCGAACAGGTGCCCTGCTGCGCCCGCAGCTCCGTCATCGAGAGCTTGGCATAAAGGCCGTTCATGCCCCCAATCGGGCAGAGGTAGCGGCACCAAAACCGCCGCTCAAACACCAGTGAGCAGGCCACCGCTCCACCAGTAATCAGCAGCAGCAGCCACCCCGACAGGTAAGCCGTATTGGGCAGATCCCAGATCTCCTCCCACAGGAAAATCAACGCAAACCCGGCAAACAGCACCCAGCCGCCCCAGCGCTCCGCCGGCTGTCGCGGCCATTTCTGCAACTGCCGCGGCCAAAGCCATAACGACAGCCTCTGGATCAACTCCCCATAGATCATGAAAGGACAGACGGCACACCACACCCGTCCCAAGAAGGGAAACACCAGCAGCACCAGCGGCCACCACCAGGCCCAGAAAAGATTCAACCCCACATTGTGGGCCCGATCCTGAGGCCCCCAAAAGAGGAGAAACACCACCAGGGTATAGAGGGGCAACACCAGGCCGTAGTTGAGGCGATCCGGCCACCAAGGGCTGCGCAGCAGGCGACGCAAGCGGGGATAGACGTTGAGCAGGTTGAGGCGAAACCGCTTGCCCCGAGGCTGGGAAGCCCAAAACACCTCTTCCCCCAGCACGCTCGCCCCCGCGGCCTGCACTGCCGCCCGCTCGACCAGGCTGCGCAGCTCCCGCGAGTTGCCGGGAAAGTCGTAGCTCTGCAAGCGGCGCAGCGCCTCCGGCGAGAGCTTGGGCTTGGGGATCCCGCGCCGGCGGCTGTAGAGGCTGAGAAAATAGTCGGCCATGGCTTTGATATCGGCCTTGCGCACCCGCAGCGGCGGCACTTTGATGGCCATCGCCCAAGGGTCAAGGGCGGGGATGGGCCGTTCTGACACCATCAGCAGACGACAGCGACAGGGGCGCTCCTCTCCCGGCTCCCCTTCCCCCCGCTGCACAGGGGTGTAGGATCCCGTCTCCAGCAGGCGCAGCAACTTGGGCATCAGCTCGGCGGGCAGCTCATGCAGGTTGTTCAACAGCAGCGTGCCCTCTCCCAGCCACTCCAGCAACCCCGGCTTGCCCCCCGTCCGCCCGAACAGATCCGCCCCACTGGCCTGCAGGGCGCTGCAATCCACCTTGATCATGGGCTGGCGCCGCCGCGGGGATCCAAAATGGATCAGGGCGGCGACGTTGTCTTTTTCCAGGCCCGGCTCCCCGAAGATCAACACCGGCTTGCCGCTCTGGGCTGCCTCTTTGATCTGCTGCCGCAGGCGCACCGCGTAGCGGCTGGAGCCGACGATCCCCCGCTCCACCTTCGGCACCAAGTAGGGGCGCAAAGCCACTTGCCGCTCCTGCTCATAGCTGAGGCGATCTTGAGCCTGGGCCAGCGCCTCGGCCAATTGCCCCGAGTGCTCTGCCAGCCAACGGCGCACCACCGCAGCCGGGATCCAACCCCGGATCCCGGCGGAAACGGCCACCAGATCCCGCCGCAGGGGCTGCTCCGCCAGGACTTCCCCCAGATGAGCCACCGCGCCAGGCAGCAGGTTGAGAACCTCCCCGGAATGGGGATCCCGCTCTTCCCAGCGTCCCTCCAGCAAAATCTGGATCCCAGCCGGGGTGGTTCCCGCCTCTGCCAAAACCTCTCCCTGGCCAAAGGGATGATCTTGCATTTGCTCTGCCAGAGGATACAAGCTCTCCGACGTCAGGCTTTGAAACAACGTCTGCGCTTTCAGCCAGCGGGCACGCTCAACAGGAGTCATCTGCAGTGCCTCTGTTGTCTTGGGATCCCTTAGCTGCATTATCTTGCCTCTTTTGAGCAGCTTCCAGCCTGTTGGGATCCTTAATTTGAACAACCTCTGGCCAGTCAAGGCAAATGCAACTGCCGGCCGATGCGCACCATCGGCCCCAGCCCCAATCCCGTCGGGTTGAGCGCCTGCATCTCAAATAGGGCCAGAATGTGGCGCACTTGCAGCTCTGGACGCGCAGAATTCACCCCCATCGCCACCACCAAGCCGCAATAGCCACCCGTCTCCTGGCAACGCCGTTCCCAGCGCTTGCGGGCCATGGAGTGAACGGGATCATCTTCGGGAAACTCCCCGAACAGGTGCAGGTCGCGATTGCCCGTTTGCACAATTTCCAGGTCGTAGCGATCGCCATCAAAGGGATCTACCCCTGTGTTGAAACAAACGCCCTGGGGCCCGCCTTCTCCACGCAAATTCTCGATCAACTGCTTCGCTTTGGAGCGGGAAGTGCGCACGATCACCACCGGCAGCCCTTCTCCCCTTTGCACCAGCTTGCTTTGCGGGAGTGGATGCCACTGCCCCGTGCGACGCAGCATTTCCACCGTTGTCCACGGCAACACCCCCAGGCCCAGTTGGGCACCCTCAGGCACCAAATCATCCCGCAGCAGGGTTTGGGTGTGCTCCTCCTCTTCGTCTCCTTCCAGCTCCAGAAGCTCTGCAGCCAAGTCTGGCAAGGTGCGCACTTGCACCGAGAGGGTTTCCCCTTCCGCCTGGGGGTTGGGAATGCGGTACCGACCCTGATAGGGTTGAAAGTCCTCTGCCAGCTTGCGGTGGTACTGCTTGAAGAAGCGATGCAAGGCTTCCAGGGCCACCGCCAAGACCGCCGCCTCATCCTCCTGCAAAGTCACGCGCAAGCCTTCCAGAGGGTGAATGGTGCCGAAGTTCGGCTCAATTTCATCGGAATCCAACTCTGCCAAGTCCAGATCCGGCAGTTCGTTGAGCTCAGGATGGCGAGCTTGAAAGGTGAGATAGAGACAATCTTGCCTGAGGAAGGCCTCTTCCATCTCTTCGGGAGTATCCGGCTGCCCCGCATCCTGGCGAAACTGTTTGAGGGAAGGCAGCGAGCGATAAAAAAGCACCCCATACTCCATGCCCAATCGCCCCATCACCGAGACGTAAAGGGTTTGGATATCCCAGTGGTTGAGGTCGAGCGCTAAGATTTGGTGATCCTCTAGGTAATTCCAGGGAGCATCTCGCCAGAGGGTGAGGGCTCTGCCGGCCAGCAGCTCAGCATAGTTTTCTGGCAGCGGGGGAGGGATCCGCCCGTTGGCCTCTTGAAAGCTCTGCAGGATCTCGTCGATCAAGGGCAATGCCGGCTGGCATTCCACTTTGATGTCCAGCTCGTGCAGAATGCCGCGCAAGAAAAACTGCACCTCTCGATCCCGCACGACGATCTTTTGGGGACGAGCGGGCGAAGCAGCATGGGGCTGCTCCATAGCCATGATCAAGGTTCGCACCATCGGCTCAACACCCGAGCCAGCGGGCACCACTTCCATGGCCCGTACCACTCCCTGGATGCCATCCACCCACAGGATGCACTCTCCTTCCGTTTGCGATCCCAGGGGCGGCAATCCCAAGAGGGTGTGGCGATCCCCTTCCCACACCGAGGGCACCTGGGGCAACTTTTGCAATCGACGAATCGTGGCGGCTGGGAGACCGGACATAGACATCCAAGCAAGAATTCAGGAGAACAACCCAAGCGGCTGAGTGGATAGGCCCAACCAAGCAGGGATCCCGCTGCAGCCATCTAACCACCAGTGTAGAAGCTGAGTTCCGCTTCAGCGAGAGGACAGACATGGCAGAGTCAAGCCCTACAGCGGCCAAGAAAGCTGATGGTCAGACTCGAACTGACGACCGCTCGATTACAAGTCGAGTGCTCTAC
Organism: Synechococcus sp. OH20; assembly: GCF_047502685.1. Lineage (NCBI taxonomy): Bacteria > Bacillati > Cyanobacteriota > Cyanophyceae > Synechococcales > Synechococcaceae > Synechococcus > Synechococcus sp. OH20. The sequence goes on from NZ_JANSIQ010000030.1 coordinate 13,260, forward strand.
CAACTGAGCTACACCAGCAGTTTAGGCTTGTCGATTCTAGCATTTTCCAGCCTTGCCCCCCAAGTGGCAGGCTCGGACGGGGAGATATAGTCGTTTCCAACAAGATTAAGATACTTTGCCGCCAGCCCAAGCGCTCCGCGTCGCTGCCCTCACCCCCAGCCCCTCTCCCAGCCCTCACCCCCAGCCCCTCTCCCAGAGGGAGAGGGGAGTTATAAGCACCGCTGCAAGGACTTCGTCCGAGGAGCGCCAGCGGAATGGCCGACCAGACTGCTCGCACAAGCGGGCCGTAAGCTTTATAAGTGCCGTTGGAAAACCGCTGATCCTCGATGCTGGGAGTCTGTCAAGAGTCGGCTATTGCTGATCCACTGCCGGGCGAGCAATGGGAGCTAGGTAGATCACCAAGGCCCCTGCCAGAAACCCCAAGACATTGCGCAGCAAGGGGATCCAGTCCTGGGTGCGCGTGACCACCGGGCCAATACCGAAAGCCCCAAACAAAATGAACCACAGAGGAGAAATGAGCAAAGCCCAGCGCCAGTTAAACAGCTCCTCCGCATGGCGGGGCTTGCCGGCAAACCCGAACACGATCCCTCCCAAAATCGAGGTCACCAACGTCAGGATCCACTGCTCTTGAGGCAGGCCGGGCACCACCCGGCAGCCCCCCTGGTGAAAACAGCGATCCAAGACGTCGACGGTCTCCAGGATGGCGCGCTGAGTACCGTGCTCCCGCACGTAGAATTGGTTGCCAAAGCGAGATTGCAGCTCAATCCAAAAGGTGCGCGGCAAGATCTCTCGCACGGCATCCCCCACATTAAACGCCAGCAAGTTGCCGCCCCTGGGATCCGCCACCATCAAAACGCTGCGCTCATTCAGGCCCCAATACTCTTTCACTTGCCGGCCCGGCGTTTGGTCAAACTGAGTCAGCACCCGCAGCTTCCAACCGGTGTCTTGCTCTAGCTTGTTCAGGTGCTGCGCCAGTTGGGCTTCTTGGCTGCTGGTCAACTGATCCGCTAAGTCCAAAACCGGCAGAGGCGGCTGAGGCAGCTCCATCGGCACCACCGGCAGGGCCGGTTGCGCCCAGGTCAGGGATCCTCCGCCGACCCCAATCAACAACCCAATGCAAAAAATCACCCCAATGCGGAGTATCCGTTGCCACTCAATGCTCATGCTGACCTCTTTTTTGGCTTTGACGCTGAGATCCCGAGAAGTGATATTAAGAAATGTTTCAAGTTCTTATAGATCTATCATGCACCGGAACCAGCTGTTTGGCCAGCAGGATGCCGGGGAAGAAGCGGTGGCCTTCATATCCAACTGGGGCTAAAGGTGCCGGTGGGGTCGAATTGCTGCTTCAGCCTGCGCATCAAGCTGGTGGCTGGGCCAAAGTCGGGGGGAAGAGCCCGCTTCAGGGCCGGTGGGGCTTCCAGAAGCAGGAGAAATCCGCCCACAGACTTGAGGTGGCGCTGCAGTTGCAGCAGGGATCCCACTTCTGGCTGAACCAGCCAAGCCCGTCCCAGCCCACAGCCGCGGTGCAGTTGCACCTGCGCCTCGGGAAACAGAGCTTGAAACTGCTCCAATGTGGCCAGGCTCTGGTTGGGCAGGCACCCAAACTTGGCCAGCACCGCCTCTGAGCCGGGTTGAGGCAGGGGCAGAGAGCTGGGACTCACTTCCTGCAAAGTTAGCCCTGCGGGGGCCAGCCGCCGCATTTGGGTCATCTGTTGGGCAACCGCTCGCTGCGAGCCATGAAAGCTGAGCCAGGCCTGAGCTCCCCCTGCCCTCAGCCAGAGATCCACCCCCACAGGGTTAACCGGGCCGGTCAGCGCCTGCCGACACAAGACCTCCAACTCCGGCAGGGATCCCGTAGCCAGCAACGTAGACTGGGCTGCTGGCAAAGGATAAAGCCGCAGGGTTACCTGGGTCAGAATCCCCAAACTGCCCAGGGATCCGGTGAACAGCTTCATCAGGTCGTAGCCGGCAACATTCTTGACAACCCGCCCGCCTGCTTTGGCCACCTCCCCATCCGCCCGCACCCAGGTTATGCCCAGCAGCAAGTCGCGGATCCCACCGTAGCGCCAGCGCAGAGAACCTGTATCGGCGGTGGCGATGATGCCCCCTAGGGTGGCCCGATCTGGATAGAGGGGATCCACCGGCCACCATTGCCCCCGCTCTGCCAAGATGGGTTGCAGTTCTGCCAGGGTCATACCGGCTTCCACCGTGACGGTGAGATCGGCAGCCGCATGGTCGATAAGCCGGCGTAAGCCAGAGGTGCTGAGAGCCAGATCCACCGGCTCGGCAACCTGGGCCCAGCTCCACTTGCTCCCCTGCCCCAGCGGCAGCACCTTCCGCCCCTGGCACTCCTTGAGGATGCCGGCCAACTCCGAGACGGTCGATGGGGTTTGGATCGGCAGGGGATCCCCTAAGCCAGATAGAAAGGTCGCCGATGAATGGGGAAAAGACATTGGCGAAACAACGGTGCAGAATCTCTCTAACCCCCCAACTGGCGGGGTTATCCCACGCTACCTCAGGCTACGGGCAACGAGAACCTCTGTTCGGAGAGATGCCTCTCCACCAGAGTCGTGTAGTACGGCCCCTGCGCAGGTCTGCCGAAACTGCCGATCCCTGGAAGATCCTGAAGAGATCCATAAGCCTGAGCCATCCTCTCCGATTCCTGTGAGCTAGCATCTGAGAGGGATAAAAAGCCAAGTTCAATCCGGCAGGCCCTATTGGGCAATCTGCTGGAGTAAGCATCTCTTGCAGTGGGGAAAAGCAGTCGTGAGCGCCCTGAGCAACATCCTTTTGGTGGGTATCGGAGTTCTGCTGACCCTGGCCAGCCTCTGGTACGGCCAGAACCACCATCTGCTTCCGGAAGCGGCTGCCAACTCGGCTCCCTTATTCGATAGCCTCTTCAACAGCACGATCACCATCGCCACCGGGATCTTCTTGGTGGTGCAAGGGGTACTCCTCTACTGCATTATCCGCTACCGTAAGCGGCGGGGCGATCGAGGAGATGGGGATCCCAACCACGGCAACGTGCTGCTGGAGATCGTGTGGACGGCGGTGCCGGCGGTGATCATCCTCTGGTTGGGCCTGGCCAGTCTCGATGTCTATCAGGCGGTGTATGGGGGCGCCGATGTTGGCGGCCACGTCCACGCGGCCATGGCGATGGGGTCTGCCTACGAGGCAGAAGCCGGGGATCCGGGCTATGCTTATACCCCTGCAGTGCTGCCCGGAAAAGAAACAGGCCGGCCAGAGCTGGTGGTTCAAGTTCAGGGCATGCAATATGCCTGGATGTTCACCTATCCGGAGTCGGGTTTGGTGGCCGGCGAGCTGCACCTGCCTCTTAACAAGCGGGTGCGCTTGAACATGACGGCTATGGATGTCAACCACGCCTTTTGGGTGCCGCAATTTCGCCTCAAGCAGGATCTGATCCCTGGCCGAGAGACTCACCTAGAGTTTGTGCCCACGCAGCTAGGAACCTATCCCATCATCTGTGCCGAGCTATGCGGCCCCTACCATGGGGTGATGGCTGGGCAACTGATTGTGGAGACGCCGGAAGAGTTCGAGCGCTGGCAGCAGGAGCAAATTGTGGCTGCTCGGGGCGGAACCGGCGCCCTGGCCTTGGCTGAGCGCCACCCTCACCCACAATCTGCCTTTGTCCAAGTTCACCAGCAGCGTTTGGGCCTCTCGCCTGCTGATCTAACCTCTCTCCAATTGCCCAAGGACTCCGTCCTGCTGACGCGAACGGGATCCCTTCCCTCAGCGGGCTAGAGAGCTCCCTTTCCCCTTGACGGACGTTCTGGTGACGCCAGTAGGAGCCTTTTGCCATGACCCAGCTACAGGACAATCCCACCTTTGCCGCCGCCCCCAAAGCCAGCCTGGAGCCTGCCGCCGAGCCCTGGTGGCGCTTTTTTACCTTCTCCACCGACCACAAGGTGATCGGGATCCAGTATTTGGTGACCACCTTTTCCTTCTACTTGGTGGGGGGAGCGCTGGCTACAGCCGTGCGGGCCGAGCTGGCCACCCCCGAAGCCGACTTTCTCGGTTTTGAGCGCTACAACGGCGCTTTTACCTTGCACGCCACAATCATGATCTTTTTGTGGATTGTCCCGGCTTTGATGGGGGGCTTTGGCAACTACCTGGTGCCGCTGATGATCGGGGCGTGGGACATGGCTTTTCCTAGGCTAAACGCCGTCGCCTTTTGGCTAATTCCACCCAGCGGCCTTTTGCTGCTGGCTAGCCTCTTCCTCGAGGCCCCGGCAGCGGGTTGGACCTCGTATCCGCCGCTGAGCCTCATCAGTGGCAAAGTGGGAGAAGAACTCTGGATCCTGAGCATTTTGTTAGGCGGAACCTCTTCCATTCTGGGGGCCGTGAACTTTATTACCACCATCCTCAAGATGCGCATGCCCGGCATGAAGATGGAGGATATGCCTCTGTTTTGCTGGGCGATGCTGGCCGCTTCCATCATTACCCTCATTGCAACGCCGGTTCTGGCTGGGGCGCTGATCCTGCTTAGCTTTGACCTGTTGGCGGGCACGGCCTTCTTCAACCCCAGCGGCGGCGGGGATCCGGTGGTGTACCAGCACATGTTCTGGTTTTACTCCCACCCGGCGGTGTACATCATGGTTCTGCCGGTGTTCGGCATGATCTCGGAGATCTTGCCGGTGCATGCCCGCAAGCCCATCTTTGCCTACAAAGCCATTGCCTACTCCAGCTTGGCCATCTGCTTTTTGGGCTTGATTGTCTGGGTTCACCACATGTTTACCAGCGGTACCCCTGACTGGATGCGGGTGTTCTTCATGATCGCCACCATGGCCATTGCCGTTCCCACCGGGATCAAGGTGTTTAGCTGGCTGGCGACTCTCTGGGGCGGCAAGATCCACTTCCGGTCAGCCATGTTGTTTGGCATGGGCTTTATCTCCATGTTTGTCATCGGCGGCTTGAGCGGGATCATCCTTGCTTCGGTGCCGTTGGATATCCACGTCCACGACACCTACTTTGTGGTGGCCCACCTGCACTACGTGTTGTTTGGCGGCAGTGTGTTCGGCATTTATGCTGGCCTCTACCACTGGTTCCCCAAGATGACCGGCCGGCTGCTGAACGAGTTTTGGGGGCGGGTGCATTTTGCGCTGACCTTTGTCGGCTTCAACATGTGCTTTTTGCCGATGCACAAGCTGGGTCTAATGGGCATGCCCCGCCGCGTGGCTCAGTACGACCCGCAATTTGCCGACCTCAACTGGATTAGCTCGGTGGGGGCTTTCATTCTGGCCATCTCCACGCTGCCCTTCTTGGTGAACGCCATCTACTCTTGGGTAGCCGGGCCCAAGGCCGGAGACAACCCCTGGCAGGCTCTAACTCTGGAGTGGACAACTTCTTCCCCACCGCCTGCCCACAACTTCTACGGGGATCCCATCCTGCTAACTGGCCCCTACGACTACGGCCTGCACAGCAAGGAGACTTTGGATTACTTGGCCGCCCAGTTGCAGAGCTTGCGGGAGCTGGCTGAGGCGGAGCCTACTTCTTCTTAGCAGGAGACTTGCCCGCTGGGTATCCATCCTCTGCTCGTCGGGTATTCCCGTCTTGATCTTGGCTGGGCTGCCCCTACAGTTTCAAGAAGTCTCTGGAATTTGGCGAGAATTGATTTTAAGTGGACAGGAATATGCAAGGATCCCTCGCTTCTGATGCCTTGATGGTCGGCCACACTCAGGCCCATGCCGCTCATGCCGAGCACCCAGATCATCGCGTTTTTGGTCTGCTGATGTTCCTGGTAGCGGAAGGCTGTCTATTCTTGGGCCTGTTCATGGCCTATTTGGCCTACAGCCTCACGGCCCCGGTCTGGCCACCGGAAGGGACGCCGGAGCGGGAATTGCTCTTGCCTGGAATTAACACGGCAATTTTGCTCGCCAGCAGCTTGGTTATCCACCAGGCCAAGCCTGCCATCCAGGCCAATAACGTCAAGGGATTGCGGCTGTGGTTTGCCCTCACTGCCCTGATGGGGGTCATCTTCCTGGCCGGGCAGCTCTACGAGTACAGCCACCTGGAGTTTGGCCTCACCACCAACTTGTTTGCCAGTACCTTCTATGTCTTGACGGGGTTTCACGGGCTGCACGTGGCGGCGGGGTTGCTGTTTATTTTGGCGGTGCTCTGGCGATCCCTGAAGCCGGGCCACTACAGCGCCCAACACTACTTTGGCGTCGAGGCTGCTGAGATCTACTGGCACTTTGTGGACGGAGTTTGGATTGTGTTGTTTATCCTGCTCTACTTGCTCTGATGACAACTCCCCCCGAAAAGCCTGACCCCAAGAGAGAATGGGTCGCCCTGCGATCTGGGCTGAGCATTGCCCTGTTCCTGTTTTTGGTGGCGCTGGTTTCCTACTTGAGTCTTCACTTCGTGCTGGCCTTGGTGGACAAGCTCAGCTAGCGCCCTTCAATGGATCCTCCAGCCTCATCCTGTTGCTGCCGACCTGGATTTGCCGACGGCAGGAAAGATACACTGGATTTACAGGAGTTAACACCTTCCCTCCGTTGCCCTTTTTGCCACCATGAGCCCCCTCTTTTGGTTGAGGCTGCCCTCTTTCTCTGAACCTTCGTCGGGATCCCCTGGGCTTTATTCCCGCTCCTACTCTGGATCTCAACTGGGGCCGACCTCGGCCCGCCAGGGTTCTGCCTGGAAGCGTTGGCTGCGCTATCTTTACCTGCGGCTGTTGCGGCTGCAATCGTCGCCCAAGGAAATTGCCCGCGGCTTGGCGGTAGGGGTTTTTGCCGGCTGCTTCCCGATTTTTGGCTTTCAAACCCTGGCTGCTCTGGTGCTGGCCATTCCATTTCGAGGCAATAAGTTAGTAGCGGCAGCAGGAACCTGGGTGAGCAATCCCCTCACCTATGTGCCCATCTATGCCTTTAACTATCGGGTGGGAGAATGGCTGCTGGGATCCCGGACTGTCCTTCCCACCACAGAGCTGGTGGCGGCCACTTGGCGAAACTGGATGCAGTGGGGCCTGGAGGTGTCGGGCACGCTGTTTGTCGGCTGTGCGTTTGTCGGCTTTTGGGGAGCTCTCGTCAGCTATTTTCTGGGGCTGTGGTTGGTGCAGCGGATTCGTCGGCGGCAGAGAATCTGTGAGTGAGTACCTCAACTCAAACCCATCCTGGACGGGGGCAGAGGTTCGAGGTGCTACACGCCGCTGACGCGAACAATTTTCACAGATTAAGTCTAATCTAAGGTCTGATCATGGAAGACATGCGAGCGTTGTTAACAGATCTCAGCCGTCGCTCTCAGCGATGGGGAGAGCAGTTGGGATCCGCTTTGCAGACGGGCATGAGCCAGCTCGCGCAAGCTCCCCAGCCCATTGTGTTGCTCTCGGCGCGGGAACTGGAGAAAATGCGGCGGGCTTGTCGCCTGGCGGCAGATCTGCTCAAGCACCTAGAGCCGCTGGTGCGGCCGGGGATTACCACTCAAGAGCTCAACGACGAGGCGGAGCGCTGGACACGGGCCCATGGGGCCAGAAGCGCCCCTCTGGGCTACCACGGCTTTCCCAAGTCCATCTGCACCAGCGTCAACCACGTGGTCTGCCACGGCATTCCCAGCCCCAAGCAGGTTTTGCGAGAAGGCGACATCATCAACATCGATGTGACGCCGGTTTTGGATGGCTACCACGGCGATACTTCCAAAACGTTCTTTGTCGGACAGCCTTCTGAGCGGGCGCGGCGCTTGGTGGAGGTAACCGAAGAATGTCTGCGGCGGGGCATTGCCGCCGTCAAGCCGGGGGGGAGGGTCGGCGACATTGGCGCTGCCATTCAAGAATATGCCGAATCCCAGGGCTACAGCGTGGTGCGGGATTTTGTCGGGCATGGGGTGGGACGGCAGTTTCACACGGCCCCCCAGATCCCCCACTACGGCGAACGAGGGAAAGGGGAGAAGCTCCGCCCCGGCATGGTGTTCACCATCGAGCCGATGATCAACGAGGGCACTTGGGAGGTGAAGGTGCTCCCCGACAAGTGGACGGCTGTTACTTTGGACGGCAAGCTTTCGGCGCAATTCGAACATACGGTTGCCGTCACCGAAACTGGCGTAGAGATCTTGACCCTGCCTTCCCCAAGCCCTTGAGCCGATCATGAGCAGCGCCCTCGCTCTCCGCCTGCGCCTCTCTTCTGAGAACCTTCTTCTGCTGCTGGCGGCGGCAGTGGGGCTAGGCACGGGGCTGTTGGTGGTCGGGTTTCGCTATCTGATCGGCTGGTGTCGCTATCTGCTGCAAGACGTCTTTGTCGATGGCATCGGCAGAGCCGCAGAACACCATGGCCTGTGGCTGCCGGGATCCTGGTCTCTGGCTTTGGCGCCGGTGCTGGGAGGTCTGCTGATCGGCGCTTTGGGAGCAGTCGTGCCCTTCCCCAACTCGAGCCTCTCCAGTCTGGTGAGCTCCGTTCGTCCTTTGGCGCCTCAGCCCTGGTGGATCCCGCTCAAGCTCCTGGCGGCTGCCATCTCGTTGGGCGCGGGGGCTTCCCTGGGCCCGGAAGCGCCCAGTGTGGAAAGTGGCGCTTTGTTGGGATCCCTGCTGGGGCAAAACCTGCGCCTCTCGCGGGAGCGGGTGCAACTGTTGCTGGCGGCGGGGGCGGCGGCGGGGCTGGCGGCGGGGTTTAATGCGCCGATTGCCGGAGTGTTTTTGGCGCTGGAGCTGGCTTTGGCCCGCACGTTCACCACTTCTGCCGTCAGTGTGGTGGTGTTGGCGGCAGTAGTGTCGGCCCTGGTCGCCCAGGTGGGGTTGGGGGCGCAGCCGGCTTTTCTCTTGCCCACCATTACGCAGCCGGCTTTTGTCTTGCCGGACTACGAGATCCACAGCCTGCTGGAGGTGCCCCTCTATCTTGGCTTGGGCTTTTTGGCCAGCCTGGTTTCTCTGGCCCTCAGCTACACCCTGGAGTGGGGCAAGCACCTGTTCGGCAGTGGCCCCCTGGCCGCTTGGCCGGCTTGGAGCAAGCCCATTTTGGGGGGGGCGATCCTGGGCTGGGCGGGCTTGGGGATCCCGTTGGCGTTGGGGGTGGGCTATGAAACCGTTGAGTCGATCTTGCAGGCTGTGCCCTTTTCCCTTGGCCATCTGGGCCTGCTTTTGCTGGGCAAGCTGTTGCTGAGCGCTTTGAGCCTGGCCAGCGGCTTTGTGGGGGGAACCTTTGCGCCGGCTTTGTTCCTGGGGGCGGTGCTGGGGGCAGCCTACGGCCAGGTGTTGGGACAGGTGTTGCCCGCCATCGCCCTCTCTCCCCCTGCCGCTTACGCCATGGTGGGCATGGCGGCGGTGTTGGCGGCCAGTGTGCGGGCTCCGCTGACGGCCATTTTGCTGCTGTTTGAGATGACGCGGGACTACCACATCGCGCTGCCGGTGATGGCGGCGGTGGGTTTGAGCATTTGGCTGGCGGAGCAGTTGCACTCACCGGCCATCTACCCTTCGGCACGCCGCGGGCAGGAGCCCAACAAGGGCCTGACGGTGCAAGAGGTGATGGTACCCCCTTCTCTGCTGTTGCAGCAGGATACGCCCCTGCGGGAGGCCCTGGAGCGTTTGCTGCAACAAAAGTGCCACAGCGCCTTGGTGGTGGATGGCCAGGAGCGGCTGCGAGGCATTCTCACCCTGGAAGACCTCGAGCGCGCTTTGGCTCACAGGGAAGCTGGGGAATTGGCCGAGCTGACAGTAGAGCAGGTCAGCCAATCGGCGGTGCTCACCACCTTTCCCGATGAGGCGGTGGCAGTGGCTGCCGAGCCGATGTACGAATACGATTTGCGCCAGTTGCCGGTGGTCTCGCGGGAGGATCCGGAGCATGTGGTCGGCCTCTTGGATCGGGATCGGGTGTTGCTCTCCCAAGAGATCGAATCTGTGCGGCAAGTCCTGGAGCCGGAAGTTCCTCCAGCCCAGGGCAACGGACAAGAGGGGATCCCCTCTGCGTAGAACTCGGCTGCGGGGATCAACGTTGCCGCAAGGGGGCAGAGGGGCAGGTGCGACGCAGCGGGCAGCGGCTACACTCGGGCATACGCGCTTTGCAGATGCGCTTGCCCAGCCGGATGAAGTTGACATGCAGGGAGTAGGCTTTGCCCTTGGGGATCTGCGGGGAAAGCTGAGCAAAGGTGTCGTCGGGATGTTTGGCCCGCACCAAGCCCAGACGGTTGGCCACTCGATGCACGTGGGTATCTACCGGGCAGAGATCCCGACCTAGCCCGAACAACAACACACAGGTGGCGGTCTTCAGCCCTACCCCTTTTAGGGAGAGCAGAAAGTCGAGGGCGCTGGCGTCGTCCAGGTCTCTTAGAAAGTCAAGACTGAGGGATCCCCGTCGCTCGCCAATGGCAGCCAGGATCTCCTGAATGCGGGCTGCCTTGAGGTGGGCTAAGCCGCCGGGCCGGATCACCTGGGCCAGCTCCGCCAGGTCAGCAGCCAAGACGGCCTCCCAGGTGGGAAAGGCAGCTTTGAGGGCGCGGAAGGCACGGCTGCTGTTGTGATCGGTGGTGTTTTGGGAGAGAACCGTGCCCACCAACTCGTCCAGGAGATCGGGATAGAGGGGAAGGCCGTCGGGGGTGTGGGGGCGCTGAGGGATCCCGAAGCACTGCTCTAGCTGCATCAACAGCGATTCCGTCCTGTCTGCGAGCCGGAGCTCTGGCAGCGGGGTTGACGGCTCCGTCCGAGGAGCGCAAACGGCGGGCTCAGGCGGACATTGGGAAAGACCATCCACTCTCGGCTGTACCACGGCTGGCCCTCTGGGGGAGTTAACGGGCAGAACTTTGGCAGATCTCCTGCAACAGGTGGGCTACGGCCTTGCTGGCATTGGGGGGAGCTGTGGCTTGCAAGTGGGCAGCCATTTGGGCAACCACCTGCGGCTGAGCCAACCAGGTCAACACCGTTTGCCGCAGCAAGTCCACATGCTCTTCGGATTCTCGCATGACCACACCCCCACCGCGCCCCACAAAGGCTAGGGCATTCTGATACTGATGATCCTCGGCGGCAAAAGGATAGGGGATCAAAATGGCCGGAGTGGCGGTGGCCCACAACTCCGCCAGGCTCATGGCTCCGGCCCGGCTGATGGCAAAAGTTGCCCGCTGCAGCAGGGCAGCCACATCGGTGCGGAAAGGAAAGGACCGGTAGCGAGGATGGATGGGGATCCCGGCCTCGCTGCCGCCCGTCAGATGCACAATCCAAGCCCCCGCTTCCAACCAAGCTGCGGCACAGGCGGCCACCATGCGGTTGAGGCCCCGTGCCCCTTGGCTCCCCCCCATCACCACAATCAGCGGATCCCCGTCGGGGATGGGGAGATCGGCGGGCAGGGGCTGGGGCCGATAGAACTCGGCCCGCACCGGCGTGCCCACCACTTGGGCGGCCACCCCCGGCAAATGCTCTGCCGCCTCCGCCATGCCCAGCGCCACCACGTGGCAAAATCTTCCCAGCCAACGGGTGACTTTGCCGGGGATGCGGTTGGACTCGTGCAGCAACACCGGCACCCCCAGCGAACGGGCGGCCAAGATGGTCGGGGCGGCGATGTAGCCGCCGGTGGTCAGGACGATATCAAACCGTCCCGACTTGAGGAGTTGGCGCACCTGCAGGGTCGCCCGCGCCAGTTGAGCCAAGGCTCGCAGCTTGTGGAGAGGGGATCCCTGCCAGCCAGACATGGCAACCCGGTGCAAAGGGTAGCGCTCCTGCACCAGCTTCCCTTCCATCCGATCCGGCACCCCCAGCCATTCGATCTGCCAATCGGGCAACTGCTCGGCAATGGCCAAAGCCGGAAAAACGTGCCCGCCAGTACCGCTGGCAGCAACCAGCAGCCGCGGAAGCGAAACTGTGGCCCTGGCGCGTGTATCCACCCGCGTACCGGCTAGGGATCCCTGAGATCGTCAGGAGTTGTTGGAGCTGACATAGCGCAAGAGGGTGCCCCGTTGCCCCAAGATAAACCCTCGGTCGGGGCCGAAAAACTCGATGCTGTAGAAATTGGCGGGGATATCGCTGACTTGCTTAGCCTGCTCCCAGGTTTTGCCACCGTCGGGGCTGTGGATCAGGGTGGCGCCACCCCCCACCACCCACAGGTCGTGGTCGTTTTGATAGGCCGCATTCAAATAGCCAAAGCTGAGGGCCCGACCCGGACGCAGCGGCGACGCCCACTCGCCAGAGGTGAAGTCCTCCGTGAAGGCAATCTCTGCCCCTTGGTTCAGTTTCCAGGCGCTGCCGTTGGGGCCAAAACCCATGTTTTGAATGCGGCGGGAGCTCTCCCGCGGATAAGGCTTCCAGGCGCGGCTTTCTGGCGTGTAGAGAAAATAAAAGCTGCCCCGCGACGACACCGCCAGGTATTCTCCCCCAGGGCCGCGGGCGATGTTTTTGATGGCCCCAATCGGCTCCTCCACCTGAGCGCGCCAGGTCTGCCCGCCATCTTCCGTGCGGTAGATGGCGCCCACATTGGTCACCATCTCGGCAGCCCCAGGGCCCAAAGCCTGGATTAAGATCGGCTCACCCGGCAGTTGGGTGTTGAGGCGAATGGAAGTCCAGTCGGATCCCTCGTTCAGGGTGTGAAGGAGGATCTTCGGCTGCCCGGCCACCCAGCCTTCTGCCCCGGCAAAGCTGATCGAGGCAAGGTAGGCTTCTGGCTCCAAGCTCGACAGCTCCCGCACCTGCCAGTGCAAACCGCCATCGTGGGATTCCAGCAGTGTCGCCTTGTCTCCCACCAGCCAGCCGTGTGTAGGGGTGGTGCCGGTGAAGGCGATGTCCAGCAGAATGTTTTGGGTAGGCACCTCCACCTGCTGCCAGGGCACCACCTGCATATTCGGCATCCGCGCCGCCATCAGCAGCAGGGAGCAAGCAGCCAACAGCGCCAGTCTCAAGAGCTTCAACATCTTGGCCATCACTCGACGAAATAAAAACTCATCAAAAATAAAAACCCCAGCGCCAATCCCAAGAAAATGAGCAGGTTTTTTTGGGCAGGGGTCATCACGTTCACCCCCAGGCCGTAGCGCAAGTTCTCTTGAAAACCCGAAGGCTTGCCTTTGGCTCCCACTGCTTGGAAGAAGCGCTGGTCGGCTCGGCACACCGGACATTTCCAATCGGCGGGCAATTCCTCAAACGGCACACCCGCCGGGATCCGATTGAGTTGATCCCCCTTGGCCGGCTCGTAAACGTAGCCACAGGAACGGCATTCGTAGCGCTGCATGCGCAGGGGATCGCCAAGCTGCGCATCGGTTTCATCTTCCGGCAGCTCAATCAGCCTCGGTGTCTGGGGAGGACGGGGTTGGACACCGGGATCCGGTTGCGAGCCATTCATGGTCAGAGATCCATGTGCATCGTTAATCCCATTATGAGAGGAGTTGTTACAAAAATCTACTCGCTGCTCAGGGTGATGGGCCAATCCTGCCCATCCCAGTGAGACTCATCCGGTGGATATAGGGATCCAACTGGGGGATTCCGTGTGTTATGTTTTGGGTATACTGCCCTCAGTGTTGTGCAAGTGGGTGGCTTTATGACCACGCCCCCTCGCCGACCGGCCCTCAATCATGTGCTAATTGTCAAAGATCGACAGGGGCCAAAAGCCTACTGGTTGACAGCCGAGCTCTACTCATTGGGCCGGGATCCGCGCAACAGTATTCGCATTGACTCGCAGTACGCCTCTCGCTACCACGCTATTTTGGTTAAAACCGAATCTCCTTCTTCTCCCGACGGGTTCACCTACCAAATTATCGACGGCGACATTCAGGGCAATCCTAGCACCAATGGCCTTTACGTGGGTGGGCAACGGGTGGAATTTCGGGATCTTGAGGATGGGGACGAGATCCAGTTTGGCAGCGATGCCACTGCCACCTACTCACTGCAGAGCAAAGATCTGGATGCAATTCTCGCCACCTTTGAAAACACCCAGATTGTCGGGTTGTGAAAGCCCGGCTTTCCTGTTGGGTTTTGGCGCGTAAGCTGTTATGGGATCCTCCCTTCAGCTGGTTGGTTAAGGGGGTAGCTGGCCGATGTCAGAAGCTGGAGTTACTCGCGCTGCTTGGGTGGTGGCAGCTTTGGTTTTGTCGGCGGTGCTGGGGCCGCGGGTTGCCATGCCCCTGGTAGGACTGGTGGGGCTGGTCATCGTCGAGCAAGTGGCCTTTGGGGGGCGGATTTCAGGGTTGCTGGGCGGGCTGCTGGATTGGGCTTCGCCGGCCTACCGGCAGCGGGTCATCCGCCACGAAGCGGGGCACATTTTGGTGGCCCATCTGCTCGGGATCCCGTTGTTGGGCTATGTGCTTAGTCCCTGGCAAGCCTTTCGACGGGGGATGCCTGGCTACGGCGGGGTGGAGTTGGATCGGGCCCCGATGCACACTTGGCAGGCTCAGGGAAAGATCCCTTGGGCAGAGGTGGAGCGCTACGGCACGTTCTGGATGGCGGGGGCAGCCGCAGAATCGTTGCACTACAGCCAAATTACGGGCGATACAGAGGATCGGCAGCAGTTGGCAACGCTGTTGGCAGCGCAGCCCTTGACCTCTCCAGCCAAAATGAAGATCCAAATCAACCGCTTCTTGCGCCAGGGACGAGCGCTGTTGCAGGCCCACCCCCAGACCTATGCCGTCGCCGTCCAATCTCTGGAGCAGGGAGCCGCCTGGGAAGACTGCCTGGCGGCCATCGCTGCCAGCCTGGAACAAGAGACGGCCCAGGAGGGTTAACCGGGGCCCGGATCCCATCGCCGTATTCTGGAGCCGCTTGCTGATAAACTGTGACATACGAAAAAACAAAAGCTGGGATCCCTGCCTATCCATTTGGGTTTCTGCTTTGGGATCCCCTTCTTTAGTTGTCTTCTGAGCGTCTTTTAGGGAGGATCCACCTTGCGTCCCATCCTCATCGCCGGCAACTGGAAGATGTACAAAACCCAGGCTGAGGCCCGCCAGTTTCTGCGGGAGTTTGCTCCGGCTCTGCAAGCGTCGTCCTTAGGAGCGGCTTCACAACGGCAGATCATCCTGTGTGTGCCCTTCACAGACCTGTCCGTGGTGGCAGAGCAAACGCGGGGATCCGGCATCGCCGTGGGAGCACAAAACCTGCATTGGGAGGATCAGGGGGCGTTTACCGGGGAGATCTCCGGCCCCATGCTGGCGGAATTGGGGGTGCGCTACGTGATCGTCGGCCACAGTGAACGGCGGCAATACTTCGGCGAGACAGATGAAACCGTGAATCGGCGCTTGGCAGCAGCGCAGCGGCATGGCCTCACCCCCATCTTGTGCGTGGGCGAAAGCCAGGAGCAGCGACGGCAGGGCTTGATCGAGTCTTGGATCCTAGGGCAGTTGGATCGCGCCTTGGCAGGGATCGATCTGGAGAACCTGGTGATTGCCTACGAGCCGATCTGGGCCATCGGCACCGGCGACACCTGTGCAGCCGCAGAGGCCAATCGGGTCATCGGCTTGATCCGCCAGCACCTGGGCGCCGACCAACTGCCCCTCCTGTATGGCGGCTCGGTCAAAGCCGGCAACATCGACGAGCTGATGGCCCAACCCCAAATCGACGGAGTGCTGGTGGGCGGGGCCAGCCTGGATCCGCGGGAGTTTGCCCGCATCGCCAACTTTCAGGCCCTGACCCCGGCCTCAATTGCTCAGCTAGAAACCGCAGGAGCCCCGCCCTGTACCCGTAGGGTCAGGGTCGAGAGGAATGCAGACGACGTATGATTGCAACATGACCCAAGTCCTGACTATCTCCTGCAAGCTCAAGGTGTCTGCTTCGCAAGCCGTGAAGCTAGAGGCAACCTTGTCGGCTTTTGCACAAGCACTCCTCGCGCCAGCGGGCCGTAGGCCTTACTGGGTCAACCAAAACACACCAGAGAAGGTGGTCAACCCAGTCAAGCTTCAATCGCTCTGCTACCGCGCAATTCGTACCCGCTTTGGGCTCTCCAGCAATAAGGACTCCGTCCCGCTAGCGCGAGTGGCACAGCAGGTGTGCAGAAGGTTGGCCGCTGCCCGCAAGGTTGCCCAGCAAAAAAATCGTCCGGTCAAAGCGTTCAAGGGGGGTTTTGTTACCTATGACGCCCGCCTCTTCTCTTTCCGTGAGAGGGACTGGACAGTATCGCTCACCACCGTTGAGGGGCGGGAACGCTTTGAGCTGGCAATGGGCAACTACCAGCGCGGCATGTTGGCAGGCTCAAACCCTAAAGCAGCCACGTTGGTCAAACGCCAAGACGGTTCTTACTACATCCAGATTTGTGTGGAGCACGACCCACCAGAGCCACGAGACACCACCGGGGCGATTGGGGTGGACTTGGGTAGGAACGAAGCTGAATTTGACCAGACTCCAAACATTTATCGTAGAAATCTCCCAAAAAGGGTGCCAAGATCCTGCCTTTAATACCCAGATAGGAGTGGTTCCAGTTGACATCAAAGTAATCGATAAAGTCTGAGTTGGGCCCACTTTCTAGAACATCCATCAACATTTGGTTTTGGCCGTCATAGGCCATGTGGTTGGGCACGATGTCTTGGATCCAGCCGATTCCCTGCTGATTGAGGGTTTCCCACAAGAGCTCAAACTTTTCACTTCCCCCCAGTTCCTGGTTAATCTGCCTCGGATCCACCACGTCGTAGCCGTGGGTGCTACCGCTGCGGGCTTGGAAGATGGGAGAGGCATACAAGTCGCTGATGCCCAGCAACTTCAGGTAGGGAACCATTTGCCGTGCTGCCTCGAAGTCAAACCCAGCATGAAACTGAATGCGATAGGTGGAAGTCGGGATCCGCATGATGACCTTAGAACGACGACAAAGGGGTCTAGCTTGCAAACGGACTAGGGTCGAGAGAAGAGATGTTTCCAGAGTAGCGGCTAAAATCAAGAAACCATGTAGGGAAGGGCGGAGTCTGCCGAGGCAACAGTTGGAGGGGGTTCACAGCCCTCAGTTGCAGGTCAGCCCGGACATGCCCAGCTCTCTTGGTCTCCATCCCTTGACGGCCGACAGCAGGGATCCCCAAGCTCCAGCCGCCCGCCTGCTTTTGAAGCCTTTTTCTCCCCATCTTGTCTATGTCATCCATTCAACAAGAACCTCGCATTCTGCTGGGCCTGCGGGCCGACCAGTTTCGCCATCCTGTGGATCTGCAGGCAACCCGCTCTCTGCAGCAGGTGCCGGGGCTGGGCCTGCTGATTCAAAACTGGCTCGGCTCAACAGCAGGACAGGTCTTTTATCTGGATAACATCGCTTCCAGTATTCAAATTAACGAGCATCAGCTGCCGGAGATTCACCAGCTTTTGGTGCAGGCCTGTCGCATCTTGGATCTGGACGTGCCCCAGCTCTATGTGCGGCAGAACCCCACGCCCAATGCCTATACCTTTGCCATGCAGGGGAAAAAGCCTTTTATCGTTTTGCACAGCTCTCTGCTGGATCTGTTGGAGCCGCCGGAAATTCAAGCCGTGATCGCCCATGAATTGGGCCATTTGAAATGTAATCACGGCGTCTACTTGACGATGGCCAACATCCTCATGCTCTCCACCAGCTTGCTCCCCTTCGGCGGGCTGTTTTATCAGGCGTTGCAGGAGCAACTGATGCACTGGCTGCGGTGCGCCGAGTTTACCTGTGACCGGGCGGCGCTGTTGGTCACCCAAGACGCCAAGACGGTGATCTCGGTGTTGATGAAGTTGTGCGGTGGATCCCCGCAATTGGCCTCTAAGCTGAATGTGGACGCCTTTTTGGAGCAGGCCCGCGCTTACGACGAGCTGGACGGGGATCTGTGGCAGATGGAGCTGAAGCAGATGCAAACGGTGGGGCGCACCCATCCGCTGCCGGTCCTGCGGGCCAGAGAAATCGAGCGTTGGTTCCGCAGCAACACCTACCAGCAAATCCTGGAGCTGCAGGGAGCGGCTGCTTCCTAAGTGCCGATGATGGATCCCCCCGATGTGCCCCAGGGCTTGCCTCTCATTTTGGGGGAGGTGCTTTTCGACTGCTTCCCCAGCCAGGTGGTGCTGGGCGGTGCGGCTTTGAACGTGGCTTGGAACCTCAAGGGGCTAGGATCCGATCCCCTCTTGCTTAGCCGCATCGGCCAAGACGAAGCGGCAGAAAAGTTGTTGGCGGCGCTGCGGCGGCAGGGGCTGCGCCTGGAAGGTTTGCAACGGGATCCGATTCACCCCACCGGCCAAGTCCAAGTTACGCTGGATGCAGAGGGGATCCCAAGCTTTGCCATCTTGCCCGACCAAGCCTACGACTACATTCAGTTGGATATCGGGGTTCTCCAGCCCAGCCTGCTCTATCGGGGCAGCTTGGCGGCGCGACGGGAAGCGGCCCATCGCCACTTTCAGGAGACGATCCCCGCCCTTCGCTGTCCGGTGTTTTTGGATCTCAACCTGCGGGATCCCTGGTGGCAGCCGGATCCCATCCGGGAGATGCTGCGCACCTGCGATTGGCTGAAGCTAAACCAGGCGGAGCTGGAGCAGGTGGCGCGGCTAGAAGGGATCCCTGCCAAAGAGGTGGGGGAGCAAGGGCAGATCCTGCGGGCGCAGTTGAACCTGAAAGGTCTATTTTTGACTCTAGGGGCCGCAGGTGCGCTCCTGATCACCCCCGCCCAGGTTTATCAGGCCGACCCGGTTTCCGTACCTCAGATAGTGGATACGGTGGGCGCTGGAGATGGCTTCAGTGCCGTGGCCATCCTGGGCCTGCTGCGGGGATGGCCAGAGGAGGTGTTGCTGCAGCGGGCGGTGCAATTTGCCTCGGCCATCTGCGGGATCGCGGGGGGTGCGCCTCAGGATCCGGAGTTCTATCGGCCTTTCCGGCAGGAGTGGCGGCTCTGAAGCCTACTGAAACTGGCGCAGGTGAAACTGGGCGTAGCGCCCCCCTTTGCCCAGCAGCTCGCGGTGATTTCCTTGCTCCAGCAGTTGCCCTTGCTCCAAGACAAAAATGCGGTGGGCGGTGCGCACTGTCGAGAGGCGGTGGGCGATAACAAAAACGGTGCAGCGTTGCATCAGCCGTTGCAGCGCCTCCTGCACCAACGCTTCCGACTCGTTGTCCAAAGCAGAGGTGGCCTCGTCCAGGATCAAGATCTTGGGGTTGAGCAACACGGCGCGGGCAATGGCCAGCCGTTGCCGTTGTCCGCCGGAAAGGGTGACCCCGCGTTCTCCCACGCGGGTGGCGTAGCCATCGGGTAAGCTCTCGATAAAGGTGTCGATGTTGGCCACCTGGGCCGCCTGGCGTACCGCTTCCAGGTCAAACTGCTCTTGTCCGTAGGCGATGTTGCTGGCAATGGTTCCCGAAAACAGGGTGATCTCCTGCGGCACAATGCCAATCTGGCGGCGCAGGCTCTTGAGGGTGACGGTGCGGATGTCGATGCCGTCGATGCGGATGCAGCCCTGCTGCGGATCGTAAAAGCGGGGAATCAAGCTCACCAGGGTGGATTTGCCGGCACCGGAGGATCCCACCAAGGCCACGATCTCGCCGGGAGACACCTGAAAGCTGATTTCCTTGAGCACCGGCTGATCCGGTTTGTAGGCAAAGGAAACTTGCTCGAACTCCACCCAGCCCTGAATGGGGGGCATAGGCCGAGCGCCGGGCAGCTCCCGGATCTGCGAGCGAGTGTTCAGCAGCTCGAAAATCCGCTCCACCGAAGCCTCACCCTGTTTCAGCTCGCTGTAGTTGTTGGTGATGTGCACAATGGGGTCGATCAACATGGCAACACCGGCAATAAAGCCGAGAAACTGGCTGCCGGTCAGGTTGCCCTGGCTAATTTGCCAGCCGCCCACCCAAAACACCCCCAACACGCTCATGGCGTACAGGAAACCCACCACCGGGTCTTGGATGGCTTTCACCTGCTCGGTCTGAAACCGGGCCAGGCGGTTGCTTTCGGCAATGGCACTGAAGCGGCGAATTTCGTAGTCCTCGGCCGCAAAGGCGCGAGTGAGACTGATGCCGGCAAACACTTCTGTCAAGAGGGCGGCCAAATCCGACATCTTCTCTTGGTTGAGGCGGGAGCGAAACAAGAGGCGATCCCCAAACCAACTGATCAAAGCGGCCATCAGGGGGGCGATCAGCAGGGTGGTCAAGGTGAGAATGCCGTTGAGATAAAACAGGTAGGCCACCACCGCCAAGATGGTGAGCACGCTGGGGATGAAACGGTGGAAAAAGCGTTGCACCACCTCTCCCACCCGATCCAGATCCCCTGTCAGGCGATAGACCAGATCGCCGGTGCGGCTGCCGGAAAAATAATCCACATCCAGCGCTTGCAAATGGGCATAGATCTGTTGGCGCAATTCCAACACCATTTGCAGGGAAGCCCTCGCCATCAGGGTGTCTTGGCCGTACTGGAAGGCGCCACGCACCAAGAAAAACACCACTCCAATCAGGGCCAGCGTCCGCAATTGCCCCAGATCCCCGGCGCCGATGGAGCGGGCCACCCACTCGATCAAGTAGGCAAGCGCGGGCATGGTCAGGACAAAGCCAAGAGTGCAGGTCAGCCCCAACAACAACATCCACAGATGGGGCCGGATAAAAGGGATGAGACGGCGATAGCTACGACCCGGATGCACCAATCCCAAACCAGAAGGGCCTCTGACTCAACCAGCTTACAGGATACTGTTGCCCACTGCTGCCGGGATCCTTGAAACTGGCCGGTCGAGTTGAAAGCCGCTGCGGCCATTTTCTTTGACCGCTGTTACCTGGAAGCCGGCCAGTAGGTGCTGGGAGCATAACCGGGCATCAACACGATCAGCCATACTCTTGCTAGTTAGAATTACTTGCATTAGCAAAGAACCTCAACCAGGCCCGGAGAAGACGCAGATGACCCACATCCTGCCGCCGCGGGATCCCCGCTGTTTCCACAACATAGAGAGATAGAGAGTCAGACTGAGGGATATAACTCCACCACTTAACTCAGCTACAGGATATCTCTATTGCAACTACTTTCAATAAATTAGGGGCATGGTAGGGGTTTTCTTTGATAAAGAGTTGCATCAAGCTGGGAAGGTCTGGTAAAGTGCTTACCCAAATGGCAATTGCTAAAGATTTGCAGTTAAGCCTTCTCAGGAGAACGGGTCGCGGAGTGGCAAGCATGACATGGCAACAGGTGCAGGCGGGCGTGTGGTGTCGGCAGTTGGGGCAACTGGCGCCCCAGTGGTGGCTGGGGTGGAGCCCTGAGCAGGGCTTCCAGCTCTACCGCCAAGAGTCCCTGCCTTCTCTCTCTGCTTTGCGGATGCGCTACCAGGAGCAGGATGGCTGGCTGGATGTGTTTTTGGGAGAAGCCGAGCAACATCCCCAGCGGCGGCGCAGTCTCCTCGATGCAACGGCGCGGGTGGCTTTGCACTACTTGCCGGAAGATCTGGCTCAGATTCGGTCCCTGAAGTGTCCTCACGAGCGCATTCCTCTGGAGCTTTGGCAACGGCTAACCCAGCAACGGAGTTGAGGACTACCCAATGCTATTTTGCTCTCCGCTTGGCCAGGCTTAAGCTGGGAAGGGAAGCGTAGCGGCTGAAGCCATGACCGTTTCTGAGCATCAACCCAAGCAACGCTTTGAACAGCAAGCCGGTGGGCTGACTTCTCGCCGCCTTTTGAAGGGATCCATCATCGGCGCCGGGCAGGTGGGCATGGCCTGTGCCTACTCGATGGTGATCCAGAACACCCTCGATGAGCTGGTTCTTCACGACATCGACCGCGCCAAGCTGGAAGGGGAAGTGATGGATCTGGTGCACGGGATCCCTTTTGTGGAGCCGACGCGGATCTGGGCGGGAGAGCTGGCCGATTGCGCCGGCTCAGACGTCGTGATTGTGACGGCGGGAGCCAAGCAGCGGCCTGGCGAAACCCGTTTGGATCTGGTTCACCGCAACGTTGAGATTTTCAAAAGCTTGATCCCGGCCTTGATGGAGCATTGCCCCAGCGCCATTTTCCTGGTGGTGAGCAACCCCGTCGATATCATGACCTATGTTTCCCTGAAGGTGTCGGGGCTGCCGGCGGGGCAGGTACTGGGATCGGGCACGGTGTTGGATACGGCCCGCTTCCGCTATCTTTTGGCCCGGCGGCTGGGGGTGGATCCGCGCAGCCTGCACGCCTACATTATCGGCGAACACGGAGATAGCGAGGTGGCCGTCTGGAGCAAGGTGAACATTGCCGGCACGCCGATTGGCCAGCTCTCGCCGGAGTGGGATCCCGCCCAGTTGGGGGATATTTTCGAGCAGGTGCGCAATGCCGCCTATGAGATCATCCGCCGCAAAGGGGCCACCAGCTATGCCATTGGTCTGGGGGTGACGCAAATTGTCCAGGCCCTGGTACGGGATCAGCGGCGCGTTTTAACCGTGAGCAGCCTCACCCAGGGGGAGTATGGTCTGCCGGAGGTCTGCCTCAGTTTGCCGAGAGTGGTCGGTCGGCAGGGGGTGGAGCGCACGCTGGCCATGTCCCTCACCGAGAGCGAGCAACAGCAACTGCACCGCTCGGCCCAGATCCTGCGGCAAGTCATCGACAGCATCCGGTGGTAGCCTAGAGCTCCTCTACCTTTCCATCCCAACTGGGGGATCTTTTGGGATCCCTTGGGGGGAGGGCTGAAGCTAGCGGCAGGAGGTGGTCTATGGAAACAGACGTGCAACGGGCACAGCAGGTAACCCAACCTGAGAAGGACTCCCCCGCTTGGGCAGGGATCCCGCTGCAGAAAGGTCTTGGCCAGCGGCTGCGGCAACACGTCAACCCCCTACAGGCGCAATACCAACAGCCCACCCCCCCGCCCCACTGGGAACGGGTGTACCGGCGGCTGGGGCAACCCTTTCATTTGGATATCGGCAGCGGGAGCGGACGCTTTTTGCTGCGCATCGCCCAGGAGCAGCCCGACTGGAACTTTTTGGGCGTGGAGATTCGACAGCCGCTGGTGGAGCGGGCCAATGCTTGGCGGGACGAGCTGGGGCTGGATAACGTCCATTTCCTCTTTGCCAACATCAACGTCTCGCTGCGGCATCTATTTGCCCCGGGGGATCTCAGCCGGGTTACCATCCAATTTCCGGATCCCTGGTTCAAAAAGCGCCATCACAAACGGCGGATCGTCCAGCCCCAACTGGTGGCGGATCTGGCCCTGCTGCTGCAACCGGGCAGCCCTGTTTTTTTGCAGTCGGACGTGCGGGAAGTGGCTGAGGAAATGGCAGCTCGATTTTTAGACCATCCGCAGTTTTGGGATCCCTGCCAGGGGCCCATCGATGACAACCCCTTTGGTATTCCTACCGAGCGGGAGTGGCAGTGTCTGCAGTTGGGGCTGCCCATCTACCGTTATTGGCTAGAGCGCCGCTGACCCCTTCATCCTGCCGAAGCCAATAGAAGCTAGGATATAACCCGCTGGAGTTGCCTCTGTTGCTGTCATGTCTCCCTCTGACGCCACGGCCTCGGTCGATCCCCATTGGCTTTCTGTTCGCCGTGGGATCCTCAACCTGCTGAGCCTATTGGCCCTTTTGATTGTCGGGCTTTCGCTTTCCAGCAGTTGGTTTCAGCCGCCGCCCCAAACGCGGTTGGATCTGTTGCAAACCCATCTCGCCCTGCAGGCTGCCCGCACCCTCGACGATCCCCGCTATCAGGATCTGGCGCGGGCTTTGCTGGGGCAGAACGTTTTCGAGCTGGCCCACAATCGCTACCGGCAGGTGGCCGACAACTACGCCGAACGCCTGCAGCGCCTCAAACGGATGGCACGGCTGGAAAGGGCGACTCCCTCGGAGGCGGGCAGATCCGAATTGGCCAGCCTCTCGGATGCGGTGGGGCCAGCCTCAACTCCAGAAGAAGTGGATCCCGTTCTGCTGGCTTCTGTCCAGGAGCTGCAGGCGGAGCTGGACGCCCTGCGGCTGCGCCTGGGCCTGCTCTCCGCCTACCAGGAGGATCTGGAGGCAGCCCAGCAGCAGTGGCAGCAGGTGATCGATCCAGAACGTCCCTTGGAGCTGGAATCCCGCCAAAAAGGGGTGGCGCGGCTCTTGCAAGGGCTGTGGGGAACGCCACGGCGCATCTTGCCGGAGGCCGAGGTGCAGATCCGCAACCACCTGGACGGCTGGTTTGAGGCAGTGGCCCTGCAGCAGCTCTACCGGCTGCAACAGCGCAGCGACAGCCTCAATGCCCTCAACCAGGAGCAGGAAAAATTGGCCTTGGCAGCTCTGTTCCGGCTGACGGTGGTGGGCGGGATCCCCGTGCTGGGGGCGCTGCTGGGGCTAATCCTCCTGTTGGGTTGGCTGGGCTGGAGCTTCTGGCGCCAACGTCCGCTCCTCGGCCCGCCGTGGGAGGTGCCTTGGCCGGGGATCGGAGCGCAGGCGGTGCTGACCGGTTGGTTTTTGGGGTTCATTCTCCTCAATACCTTGGTGCCTCGCCTTTACATGGTTCTGCTCGGCTTGGGGGCACAACAGCTCAGCCCTTGGCATCAGGCGGTGACCCTGTTTCTCACCTACAACGCCGGCGCTCTGCTGGGGGCGGCGCTGTTGTACCGGCTTCTTCGGATCTATCCCGGTTGGCAGAAGGCGTTGCAGGTGCGGCTGTGGGGCCCTTGGCCGCTTTGGGGCCTATGCGGCTACTGGGTGGCCCTGCCTTTGGTGGTGCTGGCAGCGGCGCTGTCGCAGTTGCTGCTGCCCCAGGCAGGGGGCGGGAACCCCATCTTGCCCCTGCTGCTGGACAGCCACGGCTGGGGGGCGCGCTTGCTGTTTTTGGCCGTGGTGTCTGTCTGTGCCCCCGTTTTTGAGGAGGTGCTGTTCCGGGGCTTTTGGCTGCCTACGCTGAGCCGCTACTTGCCGATGGGGGCTGCCATCTTGCTCAGCGCCTTCACTTTTGCCCTTGCCCACCTCAACCTTTCCGATCTGCTGCCGCTGACCATGCTGGGGGTGGTGCTGGGGGTGGTGTACAGCCACAGCCGCAACCTGCTGGCCCCCATCCTGCTGCACAGCCTCTGGAATACGGGATCCCTGGTCACGCTGCTGGTGCTGGGGGGCGCTTCCTGAGCGGAGTTTGGCCTACTTTTTCTTGCCAAAGAGGCGGCTCCAGAAGCCGCCGTTGTCTTCTTTGCGCGGCGGTGGCACGATTTTCTGGGCTTGGGACGTCTGGCGGCTGGCGGCAGGGACGGGAACCGGCTGCTGGGTGGTGACCTGCTGCAACCAGCGGCGCACCTCCGCCATCAACTCGGCGTTGCCCGGCTCAAGGCGGCTGGCCTGCAGGAAGTCGGCCTTGGCCATGCCGGCGTTGCCCTGCTTGAGGTGGGCGATACCCCGGTGCAGATAGTAGCGGGCCACGTTGGGCTGGGCGCTGATGGCGAAGTTCAGATACTGCACCGCATCCCGGTATTGCTTGCGCTCGATCATGTCCAGCGCCTGCAGGAAGCGAGTCTCAGCGGGGCTGAGTTGCGGAGTTGGGGGCGGGGTGGGCGGGGCAGTAGGAGACGGAACGGGGGAGCTGGCCGGGATCCCACCCAAGGTGGTGCGGCTGGGGGAAGGGGTTGGGATCCCAGTCAGGGTGGTGGTTCTGGCGGCAGGGGCGGGGATCCCTTTGTAGCCGGCTTTGAGCAGCAGGTAGGCCAGGTTCAGCTCGCTCAGTTGCTCGGTTTTCTCCAGCAGCGTGGTCATAGAGCTGTATTGCTCTTTGGCCAGCTTCTCCACCCGCCGGACGTATTCTTCCTGCCAATCAGAGCGCTCGGCCAGGTCTTTGACGGCTTCTCCAGTGGGCCATAGATCGGGGGGCGGCGACTCCAGCAGGCGTTGAACGCGCAGCTTGAGCACAGTCTCGTACTCTGACCGTTCCCGCTCCTTGGCCAGCACCTCGTTGGCTGGGCTGACCAGCTTGGCAAAGAGGACGTTGGCCCGCTCTGCCCCTTCCGGATCCCCGACAAACCGATCCGGGTGCAGGGCCTTGGCCGCCTGCAGGTAGCCGCGCCGGATCCCTTTGGAGTCGGCGGTGAGGGGTACGCCC
Source organism: Synechococcus sp. OH20 (assembly GCF_047502685.1). Lineage (NCBI taxonomy): Bacteria > Bacillati > Cyanobacteriota > Cyanophyceae > Synechococcales > Synechococcaceae > Synechococcus > Synechococcus sp. OH20. The sequence continues at coordinate 39,074 of NZ_JANSIQ010000030.1, forward strand.
AAGATGGCGAAATGGTCCGTCTCGTAGCGAGCTAGTCCTCGGCTGAGGCGGGGGACATCAGAGTTGGATCCCATAGTTGCCACTTCTCCAAGATGCGTTGCAAAGTTCCGTTCTCGGTCAGGATTGCGATTGCCCCATCCACGGCTTCCTTCAGGGAAGGATGCTGCGAGGATACCACGCCCACCAGAGGAATCGGGAACAGAGGCGGCCCCGCCAGGCGCAGCCGGGATCCCGCCTGGCGCAGGCTCAGGGCGGCAACAGGCTGATCGACAAGTACGGCATCCAACTGGCCGGCCTGGAGCTGAGCAAACAGGCGCTCCGGGTTGCTGGTGGCAAAAAGACGAATGGCGTTGCCCCGCCTCTCGTTGTACGCCTCCAACAGAGCTGCTCCCGTACTGTTCACTACAATGCCCACTTTGCGGCCAAATAATTGCGACAGCGCCTCAATGGGAGTTTCCCCTGGCCCCGGATCCCGTACCACCAAGCGCTGCGGGCTGAGGTAGTAGGGCCGGGTGGCGAGAAATTGCTGCGGATCCAAGCCCAAAGCTTCCCGTGCCCCCCAAATGAGATCCACCTCATCCGCTTGCAAAGCCGCCAACTGCTGACTCCAAGCCACGTAGACGGGCTCCACCTGCACCTGCAGCGTCTGGGCAAGCGCCTCCAGGATCTCCCACTCGAAGCCGGCGTAGGTTTGCCGCTCTAGGTCGGTGTAGAGGTAAGCCGGGCCCAGGCTGGGATCCAGGCCAACCCGGATGCGCCTCCGCGCCTGAATTTCGGCCCAACGGGAATCGGGGGGCTGGGCTCGCTCGCCGGCAGGAGCGGGCAGAGCCGGTTTTTGGGCAGGCTGAGGGTAGGCCGGGATCCCCAAGAGAAGCGCCAGGCCAAATCCTGCCGCCCAACAACAACGCCGGAGTGTTTTCCCGGCCAAGCTATCTCTCTGACCTTGGGAAGGAGCCATAAGGGCCTGTGCGTAAAGCTTACCCAATTTTTGCCTGAACTTTACCTCATCTTTATCTTTGGCCGTTTCGCTCTCGAGGCCGCCGCATGGGGAAGGAGACCGGCAGGGGGCTGACCTGGGCCAGTTCTTCCTGAAGAGCAGCGTGTAACCAGCCGTTGCTGGCCAGCAGGCGGCCACTGTACACATCCACCGGGCTGCCATCGTAGGCAGTGACCTTGCCGCCAGCCTCTCGCACCAAGACAATCCCAGCGGCAATGTCCCAGGGGGAGAGACCTCGCTCCCAATAGCCGTCCAACTGGCCGGTGGCCACGTAGGCCAAGTCCAGGGCAGCCGATCCGCCCCGGCGCACTCCCTGGGTGAGGTGGGTGAAGTGGCAGAACTCAGCGTAGTTGTTGTCCGGGGTTTCGCGCCGGTCATAGGCAAAGCCGGTTACCAACAGGCTGCGGGAGAGTTCGGTAGTAGAGGAGACGCGGATGGGCTGGCGGTTGCGGGTGGCTCCCATCCCCTGCACAGCGCGAAAGAGATCCCCGCGAAAGATGTCGCAGACCACTCCTAGCACCGGCTCCCGCCCCTCCAGCAGACCAATAGAAACGGCAGCAAAGGGATAGCCGTGGGCAAAGTTGGTGGTGCCATCGAGGGGATCGATCATCCAGGCGTAGGTGCCCTGCGGGGATCCCTGTTGGCCGGATTCTTCCGTCAAGATCACGTCTTCGGGGAAGTGCCGCCTCAAGATTTTTATGATCAGCTCCTCGGAAGCGCGATCCGCTGTCGTCACCAGGTCGCCCGGGCGTTTCTCCTCAATGGCAAGGTTGCCCCCCACGTAACTGCGCAGCAAAGCCCCTGCCTCCAGAGCCGCCTCTGTGGCCACATCCAACCGACGCAACAGGGCCTCCGTCACACCCACACCTCAAGGCTACAAACCTGCTACCCAGAATAGCCCGCCCGCGGCCAAGGCTGTGGCTCCCAAGGGATCCCTGACAACAGGAGCAGGCCCAACCTGAGCTCCCATTTTTGGAGAAATGGAGTATCTCCAAAGCCGCCTGTGGTGTATAGTAGGGTACATCAAGGCTTGTGGGTTTTCCGACAGCCTGCCGAGGCCGAGTTTTTTGGAAAGGGTAGGGTTTTGAGGAACTCTAAGGTTTAAGGGCTTAGACTTGAAGAGCTAGGCTGCCGGGCATGCGGTTGAGCGTCGAGGAGGAAACGCTGTTGCCACAGAGCTACGACGACTTTTTGACCTCCATCACAGAGGTGGGCGGGGGGAGTTCTCTTTCCAGCCAAGGCTTTGACCTGCCGCTGGATCTGTTCGACCAAGTCCCTGAGCAGCCGTTGTCTCACCCGGAGTTTACCCTGTCCGTTTGCCATCCTGTGCGGCCCTGCAGCTACATCCTGCGGGAGAACATCTACACGGTTGGCCGGGATCCCTCCAACGCCATTCAGATCGTCAACCGGTTTGTCTCGCGTCGCCATGCTTACCTGGTGCGGGTGTCCACCCAGTCCAGCCGGACAGGGTTTACCTACTGCCTGATCGACGGCAACCGCAAGGGGCAGGCCAGTACCAATGGGGTGTTTGTCAACGGCATGCGGGTGGCTACCCACTACTTGAAGAGTGGGGATGTCATCTACTTTGGGCCGGAGATCCGTGCCTATTTCTTCGAGGTGGCTCGCATTCTCTCTCTGAACCCCTTTGACGCTGGCTCCAGCCTTGGCGAAGAGCTGCCGCTTCCCCACGATACAGGAGGCCAGCGCAACCGTTGACAGACCTGAGCCTGCATCGCTACATTGGTTAAGCTGGTTAAGCAATGTGAATTGGGGCATCGCCAAGCGGTAAGGCAGCGGGTTTTGGTCCCGCCATTCGGTGGTTCGAATCCATCTGCCCCAGCTCAAAGTCTGGCAAGTGCAGAGGCGCAGGTTGCTGGGATCTGTTGTAGGCCCGCAGCCGCGAATCTACACTGCAAGCGTTTTGATCGGGGGAACTGGGGAGTCGCTTTTGCCGACGGATGCCCTGTCTGGGCGCGACGGTCGGTGGAGAGAATGGCGACAGCTTGCAACCAAGGGTGAGGGATCCGGGGTGAGCCGTTCAGGTCGAGCCTTGATGGTGGTGGGAACTTCTTCCCATGTGGGCAAAACCCTTTTGGTAACGGCCCTCTGTCGCCTTCTCAAGAAAGCAGGAAAAAGGGTTGCCCCTTTCAAAGCTCAGAATATGTCCCTCAACGCCTATGTCACCGCCGAGGGCAAAGAGATCGCCTACGCGCAGGCTCTGCAAGCCTGGGCCGCCGGGATCCCGCCTGCGGTGGAGATGAACCCGATCCTGTTGAAGCCCCAGGGCAACCTGACTTCCCAGATCGTCTTGAATGGAGTGGCGGTGGGCACCTGCCGCGCCGGCGAGTATTACGAACGCTGGTTTGCGCCGGCCTGGCAAGCGGTCAAAGAAGCCCTGGCCCGCTTACAACAGCAGTACGACTGGATCGTTTGCGAGGGGGCAGGCAGCCCGGCGGAGGTGAACCTCAAGCATCGGGATTTGGCAAATATGCGGGTCGCCTTGCATTTGGGATCCCCCACTTGGCTGGTGGCGGACATCGACCGGGGTGGGGCGCTGGCCCATGTGGTGGGCACGCTGCAACTGCTGGAACCGGAAGAACGAGCCCTGATCCGCGGCATTGTTATCAACAAGTTTCGCGGCTCGCGGGAGCTGCTGCAGCCCGGCCTGGATTGGCTGGAGAGCTACACCGGGATCCCGGTGGTTGGGGTTCTGCCCTGGCTGGATTGGGTGCTGCCCCAGGAAGATTCGCTGGGCATCGAGGCCGGCCCCCAACTCTGGGAAAATCGCCGTCCCAGGCGGGAAGACTCCCTGGAAATCGCCGTGGTTCGCCTGCCCCAGGTGGCCAATTTCTCCGATTTCGACCCCTTGCTGGCCGAGCCCAGCGTCCATCTGCGCTGGATTCACCCCGGCCAAAGCCTGGGATCCCCCGATGTCGTCATCCTGCCCGGCAGCAAAACCACCCTCAAGGATCTGTTGGCATTGCAAAAGACCGGCCTGGCCGACCAACTGCGCCACTATTCCGGCCACATCGTCGGCATCTGCGGCGGACTGCAGATGTTGGGGGAAACCCTCGCCGATCCCGATGGCCTAGAGGGAGTTGCCGGCACCTACCCAGGGCTGGGCTTTCTCCCTCTGACCACTGTTTTGCACCCCACCAAAGTTACCCGGCAGGTGCAGACGCAAAGCTGCTGGCCCGCTCCTGCTCCCGTCCAGGGGTACGAAATCCACCAGGGATCCACCCAGGCGGATCCCGCTGGCTGCCTGCCGATCTTCGACCAAGAGAACCTGGGCTGGCGGGATCCCACGGGCCGGATTTGGGGCAGCTATCTGCACGGCCTCTTCGACAATCACCGCTGGCGGCGACACTGGCTAAACGAGTTGCGCCGCCAAAAAGGCTGGGATCCCTTGCCGGAGCTGGAAGGCCACTATGCTCAGCAGCGGGAGCAATTGCTGGAGCGGCTGGCGGAGCGGTGGCGGCCCCACCTGGACTTGCGCCTGTTGCTGGAATAGCCCTCACCCCCGGCCCCTCTCCCATCCCAAGCGCTCCGCGCCGCTCACGCGACCACCCCCGGCCCCTCTCCCATCCCTCACCCCCGGCCCCTCTCCCAGAGGGAGAGGGGGGTTAAGGAGTTGCCGCCGGTTGCAGGGCGCGATCCAGGAGTTCCATCGGGTGATAAATGGGGATCCCGGCTTTGCCCTGCAGGTGCTTCTGGATTTGCAGGCGGCAGCCGATGTTGGCGGAGACGATCCCCTGGGCACCGGTGTTGAGGAGGTTGGCCACCTTCTGGGATCCCAGCTCATCTGCTATCTGGGGTTGCAGCAGGTTGTAGACGCCGGAGCTGCCACAGCAGAGGGCGGCATCGACGGGATCCCGCAGCTCCAGCCCCGGAATCTGGCGTAGCAGTTGCCGCGGCTCTTGGCTGAGGCGTTGCCCGTGCAGCATGTGGCAGGCATCTTGGTAGGCCAGCACCAAGGGATCCGGCTGCAGGGGGTACAGGGGAGCAGTCAGCCCCACCTGAGCGAGAAACTCCTGGATATCCTTGACTTTGGCCGCAAACTGGGCCGCTTTCTCGTGGTAGTCGGGATCCTTGGCCAAAAGGTGGCCGTACTCCTTGAGGGTGTGGCCGCAGCCGGAGGCAGTCACCAAAATGGCATCCAGTTCGTAGCCGGCAAAAGCATCCACCATCTGGCGGGCTAGGGTTTCTGCCTGCTGCAGTTGCCCTTGGTGGTGGGGCAAGGCCGCACAACAGCCCTGGGCAGGCGGGATCACCACCTCACAGCCGTTGTGGGTCAAGACGCGAATGCTGGCCTCGTTCACCTGCGGGGTAAACAGGCGCTGCACGCAGCCGAGGATCAGCCCCACGCGAAAGCGGCGCTCGCCCACCGCCGGGATCTGCTCCGGGTAGCGCTTGGGCAGCAGTTGTTCCACCTCCAGAGGGGGCATGAGCGATTCCATGGCCGCCAGTCGCGGGGAGACTTTTTCCAGCCCTTGGCGGATCCAGGCGCCGATCCCCATCTTCTGATAGAGCCAAAGCGGCCAAAGCAGAGGCCGCAGCCGCTCCGGGTAGGGGAAGAGGAAGAAGATAAATTGGCGGTACAGGCGATCCCAAAGACCGCGTGGGTAGTTGCGCTCGATTTGCGGGCGGGTGGCGGCAATCAGCCGGTCATAGCGCACTCCTGAGGGGCAGGCGGTAACACAGGCCAAACAGCCCAGGCAGGTATCGAAATGGGAAACCGTGGCCACCGAAAGGGAAATCTGCCCCTGATTGAGGGCGTCCATCTGATAGATGCGCCCCCGCGGCGAGTCTGTCTCCTTGCCGAGGACGCGGTAGCTGGGGCAGGTGGTCAGACAAAACCCGCAGTGCACACAGGCATCGATTAGCTTGGGATCCGGCGGATCCAGGCTGTCAAAACTTGGCCCTTTGGATGAGCTCATTGGCCTCGACCTGTTCTCAACACTTCATCAACCCCGCAAGGAGAGGATTGGCCGTTCGGGGATCCCGCCGTCTCCTTTTGCTTCCGGGTTTTTTTGCATCTTAATCTGGGAACAGAGCGGCTGAGACTTCTATCCAGATCCAAACGCTCTTTGCATCCGTACTACCCTAGAGAAGGGACTTACCCGACCGATTTCTCCTCGTCGATCATTTCCAATGCAAGTGCAAGACCTCCTCACCCAAGCTCTTGTGGGCGCAGCTCTCTCCAGTTTGAGCCTATCTGGAGCGGCTTTGGCCCAGCCCAACCTGCGGGAGCTGCCCCCCGATCTGGCCGAACAGCTCACCACGGAGCAGATCTTGCAGGCCTGCGCCGCCAACCAAGCAGACACCCTGCCCAGCCCCTTCCCAGACGTGGTGCCGACCGATTGGGCCTACAAGGCGGTGCTCACCCTCTACTACTGTGGGGCCTACCGGGGGGCCATTCCCCCGGAGACCTTCCGGCGCCACCTGGAGCAACAACGGGGATCCCAAACTTAGCCCCCTGTCGGGTACATCTCCTGGATGAGGTGGGCATAGCGCTCGGCTACCGGGTTGCGCTTGATCTTCAGCGTCTGGGTCAGGAGGCCATTTTCCACGCTCAGGGGCTCTGGCAAAAAGCGAAAGTCGGCAATTTGCTCGTGCGCTTGGTAGCCGGGACGCTCCTGGATGCGGGTTTGCACCTCCCGCAAGATCAACGCGCGCACCTGCGGGTGGGCCAGCAGCTCGGCCTCAGCAGCCGGGATCCCTTGCCCGGCGGCCCAAGCCTTGAGGGCCTCCAGGTTGGGGTAGATGAGGGCGGCCAGTTTCTTTTGGTCCTGGCCGACAATTACCATTTGGCTGATGTAAGGGGATTGCAGGCAGGCATCTTCCAGCGGCTGGGGCTCGACGTTCTCTCCGTTAAGCAGCACGATCACGTCCTTGGCCCTGCCGGTGATCACCAGTTGCCCGTCGGGGGTGAGCCAGCCCAGATCCCCTGTTTCAAACCAGCCGTCGGGGCTGAGCACCTGGGCGGTCGCCTCTGGATTGTTGTAGTAACCCATCATCACCTGCGGCCCCCGCGCCAGGATCAGCCCCTTCGCACGGGGGGGCAGCGGCTGCCGGGTTTCCGGATCCACAATGCGAAACTCCGTGCCCGGCAAGGGGGGGCCAGCCGTGCCGCGCACGTTGTTGTCGGGACGGCGCGCGCACAGCACCGGCGAGGTTTCCGTGAGGCCGTAGCCGTTGAGGATGGAAATGCCCACCACCTCGTAAAACAGATCCAGATAGGCGGGCAGGGATCCGCCGCCGCTGATGGCCTGTTGAAAATTGGGGCCTAAAGCCTGCCGCACCTTGCGGTAGATGAGCGCATCGGCCAGGCGGTGCACAGGCCAGAGCAGCCCCTGTTGCAGGCGGGCCCCCACTCGCACCCAAGGGCTGACATCGTAATGCAAAATCGACCGGTTGCCGGCTATCCGCCCGGCGAGCACGTAGCCTTCGCTGGCCGCCATCAAGGTGTGGATCAGCCGCTGCATGAGGGGGCTTTTTTCCTTTAATTGTCTCTGGATCCCTTCGTAAACCGTCTCCCAGATGCGGGGCACTGCCACCAGATAGTGGGGCTGCTCCTGTTGCAAATCCTGCTTGATAAAGCGAGGGTTGGTATAGACCAGCGTACAGGCCTGGCTGAGGAGAAAATACTCGCAGGCCCGCTCATAAGAATGCCAAGTGGGCAGAATGGTCAGCACCTTATCCCCTGGCCGGGGCTGTACAACCACACTCAAGTTCTCCACCTGGTGCATCAGGTTGCCGTGGCTGAGCATCACCCCCTTGGGGCGACCAGAGGTGCCAGAGGTGTAGATGATGGTGGCCAACTGGGATCGCTCCAGCCGCGGTGGCTCGTAGCGGCCTTCCCGCCCTTTCTGCAGCCACTGAGAGAAGTTCAATACCCCCGGCTCTTCTTCATCGGACAGCAGCAGCAGCCGCTCCAGGCCCAGCTCCTGCACAACCGGCTGCACCCGCCTCAGGGTCTTCACATCCTGGGCAATCAAAGCCGTGCTGCCGGAGTGACGCAAAATGTAGCCCAGCTCAGCCGGATCCGCCACGGCGCTGCGGGGCACATTGACCGCTCCCGTAAACAGCGTGGCCAGATCCGCCATCAGCCAGCGGGGGGAATTATCGGCAAAAATGGCCACCCGATCCCCGGGGCGAATGCCCAAAGCTTGCAAACCGGCAGCCAAGGTCTGAATGCGGCGAAAGAGCTGACCATAAGAAATCTCAAAGACTGGCTGGGCATGGGGATCCCTGAGGGCAGTGTGATCGGCAAACTTTTCGGCCAACACTTGCCAGATGTTGAGCAGCGTCGTGCTAGCGGGGGTAGCAGCAGCGGAGACAGTCGTCATAAATCTGTACCCTAAATCACATTTACAGTCTAGTGAACTTGGGCTTTTTCCCCAGACACCCCCAGGACAGTTCCTAATCTGTCACCAAGTCCAACTCCGTCCCCTTGCGGGGAAAAGGTAGGGATCAACGGACCAAGCGGCCAAAGCCGGTAAACTCGCAGAGGTGGAGTTTCCGTCCCCTTGCGGGGAAAAGGTAGGGATCAACGCTCAATATCTGTACTACCTCTGCCACAACTGGACCTCTGAGTTTCCGTCCCCTTGCGGGGAAAAGGTAGGGATCAACGGAGCTTGTCATTCACCACCCTTCTAACAGTTATGCAAACCTGTTTCCGTCCCCTTGCGGGGAAAAGGTAGGGATCAACGGACGCGGACAAATCCGACGCCATGAGCATCTACATGGCGGTTTCCGTCCCCTTGCGGGGAAAAGGTAGGGATCAACTTATCCCTATTGAGGCCTTGGACGAGGCCTCAATGTTTCCGTCCCCTTGCGGGGAAAAGGTAGGGATCAACAGGCGAAGGAACTCCTGCCACTAACAAGGCCCCCCGAAGAGTTTCCGTCCCCTTGCGGGGAAAAGGTAGGGATCAACGAGGTGCCCGACCTGGGGGGGTGGCCCCGGGGGTACCATGAGAAGTTTCCGTCCCCTTGCGGGGAAAAGGTAGGGATCAACGCCGAGGCGATGGCGTTCCGCCGGGCCGCCGCCAAGTTGTTTCCGTCCCCTTGCGGGGAAAAGGTAGGGATCAACTAATGCTCCTAAGCGACGGGAGCTACTGGCTCCCGAATTGCGTTTCCGTCCCCTTGCGGGGAAAAGGTAGGGATCAACTAATGCTCCTAAGCGACG
>NZ_JANSIQ010000030.1:48358-78877 GCF_047502685.1 Synechococcus sp. OH20
TACTGGCTCCCGAATTGCGTTTCCGTCCCCTTGCGGGGAAAAGGTAGGGATCAACAATCAAGCGGGTTTTAGTGATTTATTGCTACCTAGACAAGTTTCCGTCCCCTTGCGGGGAAAAGGTAGGGATCAACGGTGGATCCAAGAAATTAGCCCAATCCCGTTGGCGTTGAGTTTCCGTCCCCTTGCGGGGAAAAGGTAGGGATCAACTTCCGCGGCGCTTTGATCGTCGGGCCGGACTTCCCCGGCGCGTTTCCGTCCCCTTGCGGGGAAAAGGTAGGGATCAACTTAAAACCCCTCGGTCGCCGGCTCAGTAAAGGTGAGCCGTTTCCGTCCCCTTGCGGGGAAAAGGTAGGGATCAACATCGCCCACCGGACGCCCGTCTTTGACGGTTTTGTACAGGTGTTTCCGTCCCCTTGCGGGGAAAAGGTAGGGATCAACGCGGATCTTAAGAAGATTCTGAAACCCGCCGCGGGGGTTGAGTTTCCGTCCCCTTGCGGGGAAAAGGTAGGGATCAACTATGTTGGCCCACCCCGTGAAAAGGAGAAGAGGGAAACCGGTTTCCGTCCCCTTGCGGGGAAAAGGTAGGGATCAACCGGGAGAGATAAACGGGCTCGAGAGCTTAAACGGAAGTTTCCGTCCCCTTGCGGGGAAAAGGTAGGGATCAACCTTCGCTCCCATTTTCGGCCAGCGTCCCTACAACAAGGCGTTTCCGTCCCCTTGCGGGGAAAAGGTAGGGATCAACCCCGCCTGGGTGGGCGGGGGCGGTGGTCACGCGTCCGGGAGTTTCCGTCCCCTTGCGGGGAAAAGGTAGGGATCAACAAGTCGTGGGTTGTGTCGGGCTCAGTGTCCGACCGGGCGAAGGTTTCCGTCCCCTTGCGGGGAAAAGGTAGGGATCAACACGATGCCTTGGACGCTGCCGGGTTCGTGTTTCCCGGCGTTTCCGTCCCCTTGCGGGGAAAAGGTAGGGATCAACGCTCGGTTTCTCCCAGTTTTAGCCGAGATGTAAGGCAGGTGTTTCCGTCCCCTTGCGGGGAAAAGGTAGGGATCAACGCCATCCGGGATAATCTCCCGGGTGGTGGTATTGGCGTTTCCGTCCCCTTGCGGGGAAAAGGTAGGGATCAACCTCCCCTTTCCATGGGGGGGACGGTAACAGCGGGGAGTTTCCGTCCCCTTGCGGGGAAAAGGTAGGGATCAACCGTCGCGAGCGTTTTGATTACACACCCGAGAGCCCGGGTTTCCGTCCCCTTGCGGGGAAAAGGTAGGGATCAACACGGGATCTGGACGCCTACTTCCGAGAGTTCCACGTTCCAGTTTCCGTCCCCTTGCGGGGAAAAGGTAGGGATCAACGGCCAGACCTGTGCACAATAGGGGTGTAGTGATTGGAGGACGTTTCCGTCCCCTTGCGGGGAAAAGGTAGGGATCAACCAAGCTAGCTGCCTTGGTGGCAGCCTTCTATCCCAACTCGCCGCGTTTCCGTCCCCTTGCGGGGAAAAGGTAGGGATCAACGGGGCTTTTGAATTATTCCTTCCGCCATCCGGGATAATGTTTCCGTCCCCTTGCGGGGAAAAGGTAGGGATCAACCGTCGAAACGGACTGGGCGTCTGACACATCTGTCGACGACGGTTTCCGTCCCCTTGCGGGGAAAAGGTAGGGATCAACTTTTTTTTGGTTTCCTGATTTTATTGTGAGCTATGCGTTTCCGTCCCCTTGCGGGGAAAAGGTAGGGATCAACTGTCGCAGTTGTACCCCAACAAGGGGTACCTGCAGGTTGACGTTTCCGTCCCCTTGCGGGGAAAAGGTAGGGATCAACTGAATACCTCGGCTCGGAGGTAGTCGAATTGCCCGGGGGGTTTCCGTCCCCTTGCGGGGAAAAGGTAGGGATCAACCTTTAAGCCGGTGGCGATCAACTGGTTCTGGCGTCCGCTCACGTTTCCGTCCCCTTGCGGGGAAAAGGTAGGGATCAACCCTACCCCCGGAAAAGCTTGAATCCATAAGGTTTTCAAGGTGCGTTCGCGAGGGAGTACGGAGACTTCCCGACACAGATATTAACATTGTTCTGGCGGATGAGCGCAAGTCGGGAAATTTGCTGTTTTAAGAGTATTGTGCCGCATTTTTGTGTCAATTCCGGCAAGAACTTCTGGTTTTCTCTTAAAGACTAGAGCGGGCAAAGAAAGGCCAGCAATCGCTCGTTCCGACGGATCGCGCACAAAACTTTACAATTTTGGCCCTCCCCAACCCTTAGGGGTTCAGCTTTCCGGGTTGTCGAGAGACTTTGCGGCAGCAGGCTTGGCAACAATCTCTTGATGAAAGCTGGAAGTCCTTGAGAAAGTGGGCCAGGATCGAAGTGGAAGCCTTCAGGGATCCGCGATCTTGTGCAATTGCGGCGCAGCATTCGAGCAAAATCCCCGCGGCCCATCATCTTGGGAGGGTGTAGGCCAATGGTCAGACTGTTCTCATCTTTTTTTAGGAGGACTGCCGACCCAGGGATCCGGGCTGCCGAGTTGGGGGCTCCTGAGCCTGCTGCTGGCGGTGGGGAGAGGCAGGCTTGTCCTTTTGCTGCCCAACGGGAACGGATGGTGAGGGAGCAAATCTTGCAGCGGGGGATCCGCGATCCGCGGGTGCTGGAAGCAATGCGCAAGGTGCCGCGCCATCTTTTCGTTCCTCCGGAGCTGCAGGATCGCGCCTACAGGGATTGCCCGCTGCCCATTGGCTACGGCCAGACGATCTCTCAGCCTTACATCGTTGCCTTTATGACCGAGGCGGCCCGCCTCACCCCTGAGTCGGTGGTGCTGGAGATCGGCACCGGATCCGGCTACCAGGCGGCTATTTTGGCCGAGCTGGCCCGACAGGTATATAGTCTGGAGCGTTTGTCTCCCTTGGCCGCCCGTGCCCAGCAAACCCTTGCTGCCTTGGGCTACCGCAACGTGGAGGTGCGCCAGGGAGATGGCTATCAAGGTTGGCCGGAACACGCTCCCTACGACGCCATCTTGGTCACAGCAGCCCCCCCAACCCTGCCGATGCTGCTCCTGGATCAACTGGCGGTGGGGGGCCGGTTGGTAGTGCCGGTGGGCGAAAGCCAGGGATCCCAATCCTTGCTGATCCTCCACAAAACCCCGGAAGGGGTGGTGCAAAAGGGCGCTTTCCCGGTGCAATTTGTGCCCATGGTCTAGGGCAGGGGATCCTCAGGAGGCGGCCCAGAGCTGGGCGCGAATTTGCAGCGCCAACTGGGGGCGGTCGGTGATCAGCCCCTGAACCACGGGATCCTCCCCAGGCGGGCGCAAACAGAAGGCCATGATCTCCGGATCGTTCACCGTCCAGACGTAGAGCGGGATCCCGGCCCGGGCTGCCGCTGCCAAAAACGGCAAGTCCAGCCAAGCGTAGTGGGGAGCGAGAAAGTCGGCCCCCAGCTCGCGGCAATAGGCCAACAGGGATCCCTGCTCTTCCCTCGGCGGCGCTTCCACCAACAGGCCAACCTGGGGGGCGGCCCCTTCAAGGTGCGGGTGTCCCAGAAGAGTTTTCACCCGTTGCACCACCTGGGGCAAAAAGGAAGTGATCACACACTCTGCAGGGGTCAAGAGCTTGCCGATAAGGGCGAGGATCTGTTCTTCATAGCCCGCCTCTTTCAGCTCGATATCGAGGGCAATCCTGCCCCTGACGTGGAGCAGCGCTTCTTCCAAGCTGGGAATCGAGGGTTTGCGGGCGCGGATCTCAGCCCACGTGAGCGCCGCCAACGGCTGGCCCTCCAGCTCGGCATCGTGAAAAACCAGCGGGATCCCGTCGCCGCTGCGGCGCACATCCAGCTCGATCCCGTCGGCCCCGCCTTCGATGGCCGCCGTAAAAGCGGCCAGGGTATTTTCCTCAACGTGGCTGTGATCCCCGCGGTGAGCGACGATCCAGGTGGGAAAGCGATAGGCTGGAGGAGTTGAAACAATCTCTGTAGCCATGGACGCAGCCGAAATTGCCGCCTTAAAAGAGCGCATCAAGCGCATTCGCGAGCGCCGGCCAGCTTTGGTCAAGCTTTTGGAAAAGCCAGACCTGGGCAGCTTGCGCATCGATGTCAACCAGGCCCTCGAGGAGATCGACGAGCTGCTGCAAGAGTTCGAGCAGACCTTTGGCCCGCAGGACTAGCCGGCCCGGGCCAGCTCTTGCAACTGGGCCAAGACCTCGGCGCTGTGCCGAGAGGGATTGACAATTGGGTCGATGGCCCGCAGGATCCCGTCAGGATCGATCAAAAAAGTGTTGCGCAGAGCCATCTCCCCCATCCAGGAGCCGTAGGCGCGGCTAACGGTGCCCTCAGGATCGGAAAGCAAAGGAAATTGCAGCCCCTCTGCCGTGCAAAACCGCCGGTGGGAGTCCACCGAGTCGGCGCTTACGCCCACAATCTGCGCCCCCAGAGCCCGAAACTTGGGCAGATCCTGCTGAAAGCGGCGGGCCTCGATCGTGCAGCCGGAAGTGAAGTCGCGGGGATAGAAGTAGAGCACCACCCACTCGCCGCGAAAATCCGCCAGCCGCCGCACCTGGCCCAACTGATCCGGCAGCTCAAACTCTGGGGCCGGCGCCCCGATCTCCGGCAGGGGAGTGGTGCCCCACTGGGCCAGGGCAGACTGAACACCCACAACGCTCACCAGCAAAGCCGCAAACAACCCTGCCAGGCCCAGCCAGCGCCCAATCCTACCCACCACTTTTTTGACAATCACGGCAACACCTCTCTAGCTCCCCCCTTCCAGTTTACATAACTTTACGTCAGCCACTTGCAGAGCAAAAGCTGGGGCGGGATCCCCAACCACTGCCAAAGTTGAGAGGTGCGCTGGACGGGAGTGTAGCGCAGTTGGGCATAGAGTTGTCGAGCGGGCAGATTGTCCGCCACCACGTGCAGATGCAACTGGCGATAGCCCCAGCCCTGCACCACCCCTTCGGCGCTCAGCAAAAGCTGCCGGGCGATCCCGCGCCGCCGCCAAGCGGGCAGCACCGCCAAGTTGGAAAGATAGGGATACTTGCCATGGGCCATGCGCCGCAGAGAGATCTCGGCAGTTCCCACCACCTTGGCCCCCACCGCCGCCGCCAGGCAGCAATAGCAGGGATCCCTGGCCACCAGCTTGAGGCGCAAATCTTCGCGGATCCCTAGCTTGCGAATCGGGTAGATCCAGCGCTGCAGACCCAGTGGGGGGTGAAAAGCCTGCGCGAGAACCTCGGCTAAGGAATCCAGATCACCCGACGTAGCCGGATAAACCACAAGGGAAGGCAACACGCATCAACCGTGGGCATCCCTATTATTTTGCCAGACAACTTGCAAACCATAACAAGCGGCGGCCCTCTAAACAGAGCCGCCACTGAACTGGTAGAACTTGACCCCAGAGAGGAGAACCACCCTCTCCCGCGGCAGACCAACTGCAGCGCAGATTGACCCAGGCTTATTCAGTTGTCCTGTCCTAACACGTAACCGATCCGAGCACTCCAAAAAATGGATCCAACAAATTGGTTAGCAAACAACACTCTGGAAACGAAGATTTTTGAGCCAACGCCCATGGGTGCTCCAAAACCCAAATCAAATCTGAGGCTTACGATCAGATCTCCAGATCGCTAGCGTGGCAGGCTGAGCCATTGATGCGATAGACATCATCCGTAATGGGCTGGTAACCCACTTCCACCAGATCGGATTTGTCAGGAGCAAATATGCGGATAACTGCTCTAGCAATCTTTGACAGAAAAGCAAACATAGCAACCTCCTGAAAGCGAGAGTGGAACTATGAACTGAGAGAACCTCGAAGAATTGCTAAAGCCCGCAGCCCTTGTCCCACTGAGCATTGGCTTCACCTTGCCAGAGCTTGCAGGTTGAGAGCACCTGAACCCGATCACCGATTTTCCTACTTGGACTCGCTCATGCGTGGAGACTCAAAATAGCCGGCTGAGCTTCTCGATCTGGCAAAACCACTTGAGAAACTTGCTTCCGGAAGAGTACTTCCCTGCTTCCCTCGTGGCCTCTACAGCAAACCCAACAGCTATCTGCTTTAACTCCCCTGTTCTACTTCGAGGAAAACCTGTCGTAGGTACCAGGTGCTCTGCTTGGCGAGACATCCACTTCTCAGAAAAGCCTGCCGCAGCAACGGATCGGAAGTTGAGATCAAACTGTTGACTGACGGAGCCTTTTGGATTTGATTGAATCGAGAAGCGGTGTCTCGCGTTTGATGGGGATGAGATATTATCCTCCTCGCCTGAATCACCACACCCATAATCTAACCTGTAATCGATCTCGCTTCCAAGGGCAGCAACCATTCTTAACGGGCTGGATCATTCCTTTAACTTGGTCTTTTCATCTCTTTTTGATGTAGCTCAATAGAGGGATCCCTGCCTTCTGGATTGGGGCTGCTTGGCCTCTGACCAGCCCAATCTCCCCCCTTCTTCTAGGGAAACAAGCCGGCTCTATCCAGGCCTTAAGTTATAAAAGAAAAGTTAAACTAATTCCGAGGTTCACAACGCAGGATCAGCAGGGAAAAGTAGGGGGGGCGATAGTCGGCCAATTCTTCTAGGGTGGGGAAGAGAACTTGCTGCGGCCAACCGGCCCAAACCACCAAGCTGGCCTGCTGCAGCCAGCCTCTTGCCGCCAGCCACTGCCAAACCTGAGGATAGACGGGGGCCACTTTCATCAGCACGACCACGTCCGCCCAGGCGCAGGCCGCCTCCAGCTCCGCCAGGGCAAAGAGAGCAGGCAAAATCGCCAATTTCTCGGAGCCGAGCGCCAAAGGGGATCCGAGGGCGGCGGCGGCAGCCAGGGGAGAGCACACCCCCGGTACGGCCTGGATGGGCAAGTCAGGGATCCGCTGCTGCAGGGCCTGGGCCAGGTAGGCAAAGGTGCTGTAGAGGCCCACATCCCCTTCACACACAAAGGCCACATCCTCACCCCGTTCTAGAAGCGGGGCCAGTTGCTCGGCAGCCGCTTGCCAGGCCGCCTGCAGAAGCTCAACTTGGGTAACAAAGGGCAGATGCAACGGCAATAGGGTTTGTTCCGGTCGCAGCCAGGGGCGCACGATTTGATAGGCTAAACCCGGCTGGCCGATGGCGTTCTGAGGGCAGGCCACCCAGCGGACGGCGCCGAGGATGCGGGCTGCTTTGAGGGTCAGCCACTCGGGATCCCCGGCTCCAGCACTGATCCCCCAAAAAGTTCCCAGGCCCATGTATCAGGCGGTTTCTGGATTGCCCGTGCCTTCCTCCCTCAGGCGATCCAAGGCTTCCTGCAGAGAGTTGCGCAAGGACAAAAACTTTTCTAGCCGCACCAGTTTCACGGTTTGGGTGACGCGGGGGTTGCTCACCACCTGAAAGATACCGCCACGGCCCTGTGCCAGCTTGGCCAATTGCACCAGGGCACCGACGCCAGAGCTATCGATGAAGTCGATCCCCGTCAAATCCAGGATAAGGTTGGGGGATCCCTCTTCTAAGTATTTGGTGACCACCTTAACAAAGACCGGCTCAGAAAAGGCATCCAGAAGGCCCGTCAGGTAAAAGACCTGGCAGTTTTGCAGCGCTTCGTGGCTGCCGCGCAAGCTGACCGTCAGAGACAGAGGTTCCGGAATGGCTTTTCTCCTTTTGTCTATCTCGACAGAAGATGGAGGCCCGATCTCGGGCGTGGAGATAGCTTAGCATCCCTGCGGGCGAGACGGTATTTTTCCGCGGGCAGGGGATTGCGGCTGGGGGCAGGGATCCCTTCTCTCTGTCCCCTCGTGGCAGGCCAGGAGTCCTTGGGTAGGATGGGGGCAGCTTCCCCTATTTCAGAGGAGGCCGGCCTGCGGGCCAAACAGGGCTTCTCAACTGGGGTGGTTCGGATCCCTGAGGGTGGGTGTTGGGCGAAGATCAGCGCGAGAAAGAGCAACGATTTCCCCTCTCCTCCAAGACCTGGATTGGGGTGAGGGCGGGGCTGGGTTTGGGCTTGACGGCTGCTGCCTTGGGCGCCGCCTGGGGAATCGGGGCGTATCTTCAAAATCAGGTGCTGCCCCAGGTAGAAGAAACCCTCTCGCAGGCGATGCGCCGGCGGGTGGAATTGGGGGAGGTAAGGTTTGTGGCCCCTTGGCAGGTGAGGCTGGGAGAAAGCCACATCGAACATTTGGCCAGCATCGGCTCTATCGACCTCAGCCCCGACTTTTGGACCTGGCTACAAACAGGCGAGTGGGTGCTCAACATTACCCTGAACCGGCCCCAGTTGCTGCTGATGGAAACGCTGGATCGCGGCTGGGCAGATGTGCAGTTTCAACTTCCAGAAGGGGAGGGATCCCTGCCCTTGCAGGGGCTGAACATCCATTTGCAGGAGGGATCCCTGACGGCCATCCCTTTGGTGGGGGAGCGGCGCCAGTTTGACCATCTGCAGGGCCAGGTGCAGGTGTGGCTGAGTGCTCCGCCGGGGGGAGGGGATCGGGCCAGTTTCCAGCTCTCGGCGCGGCTGCGTCCTCTGCAGAGGGAAGGAGGGTATCCCTTGCAGCTTAGGGGGGTGGCGGATTTCGCCCAGGCTTCTGGCGCGGTGACGCTGGCCGCCCAGCGTCTGCCTTTGGAGCTGCTGCCCAGCGTCTTGCCGGCGGCGCCCTTGACCGAGGTGGAAGGGGAGACCAGTCTGGATCTGCAAGTCCTCTGGGGCGGAGAACGCCCTTGGGAGTTGACGGGGCAAGCCCAGGTTCAGCAGGCGCGGCTGGGGTTGGAGAGGTTGCCGCATCCTTTTGAAGAGGTGAAGGGCTCTGTTCGCTTTACCCTAGAGGAGCTGGATCTGCAGGGGGTGAGCGGTCGCTTTGGCCAGCTCTCTTTCGGGGATCTCAACGGCTCCATTGCCTTCGGCGACAACGAGGGGTTCAATCTGCAAGCTGTCATGGCTCCAGCCAGTTGGCAGCAAATCCAGGAGACTTTCAACTTTGAGCTGCCGGTGGCGGCGGCAGGGGTGGTGGCGGGATCCCTGGCGGTTACTGGGCCGCTCAAGGGGCCGCAGATCCAAGGGCAGTTGCAAGGGATCTCGCCGGGGCAGGTGGATCGCCTGGCGGTGCCGGAATATGCTTTTGGCTTCCGCTGGGCCGACCAGACCTTGGCCTTTGAGGAAATTGACCTGAAGGCCGCCGGCGGACGCATCCAGGGATCCGGACAACTGCAATGGGCTGCCGGCTTGGCGGGCCAGTTCAATTTGCAGGTCAGCGGGGCCGACGTGGAGCAGGTGCTGGCCCTCTACGACCTCAACCTGCCGCGGCGGGGCGAGCTGCCCTGGGCGGGGCCGGTAAGTGCTCAGGTACAGGTGGCGCTGACGGGATCCCGGCCCCAGGTGGAGGCCACCTGGGAAACCCAAGGGGGAGAGATTGCCGGCAGAGGACAGCTTCAGATCTTGCCCGAGGCGGGGGGCTGGGCGGTGGAGGTGCCGCAGGCCGTGTTGGAGCTGGGCGGGGGCCGGGCCCAGGTGGCGGGAAGGTGGGCGGCAGGGCAACTCCAGGCGCGGCTGGCTCCCCAGGATCTGCCGCTGGCCTTTTTTAACCCCCAGTGGCCGGGATCCCTCTCCGGGGAGCTGATGGCGCAGATGAACACGGCGGAGGCGGCGGAGGTGGGTTTCCTGGCGGCGTTGCGAGCGCAAGGGTCGCTAGCCCTGTCCCAGCCTTTGGGAGAGAGGGGATGGCCATGGGTTGACGGCATCCGCGGCCAGCTAGCTTGGGAAGGATCTGACCTGCGTATCCAGCAGGCAGAGATCTTGGCCGGCACCACCCGCTTGGCCAGGCTAGAGGGACGGATCCCCGTAGACCCGCAGACGCTGCAGGTGGGATCCCTGGATCTGAACTTTGCCGCTGACGGGATCCCCCTGGCAGAAGTACCCGGCCTGCCGCCGAGGGTGGCAGGAGTGCTGCAGGGATCCGGGCAGCTCCGCGGCTCCCTGGAGGAGTTACAGGTGACGGGGGAGGCCCAGTTGCGCGGCTTGCAGGTGGGGGAGGTAGCCTTTGCCGACTTGGCTGGGCCCTTTAGCTGGTCTAGCCAGGGGACGACGGTGGAGCTAGCGGGGACGCGGGAGCGGCTGGCGCTGCAGTTGGATCCCCAGTTTCGGCCCTTGCAGTTCGAGCTGCGGCGGGGCGAGGCGGAAGTGCGCGGCCAACGACAGCAAGATGAGCTGCAGGTGGTGGCGAACCGCTTGCCGCTAGCTTGGCTGGGGGGGGTGGCTGCTGGGGCATGGGCCGGCTTGCAGGGAACCCTCGATGGGGAGGTGGCGCTTGACCTGGCCAGTGGCGCTGCTCAAGGTCAAGCTGCGGTCGAGGGGCTGCGACTGGGCAATCTCGAGGCGCAGGGCCTTGCAGTGGATTTCGCTTACCACCCTGGAGACGACTCTCGCCCCGCTCGTCTGACCCTTGCCCAAGCCCAACTGGAGCTGTTCCAGAGCCTCTACACCGCCAGCGGTACTTTGGAGCTGCCGGCGACCTCTCTGGATCCCACCTCGGCGGCTCCCGTTCCCCAAATCGACCTGCAGATCAGCACCCGCCGGGGTCGCCTGGAAGATATCATTTCTACTTTCAAGTGGCGGAAGTGGAGCGATATCACCAGCCGCGGTTTTCGGCTGCCACCTTTGGGCCCTGCCGCGGTGCTGCGGACGGATCCGGTTGGTCTGCCCAACCATCCCCTCTGGGAGCAGCTAGAATACTACGCCCAGATCCTGGCTGCCCACCTGGAGGCCCTGGCCAGCCGCATGGATCCCCGCATCCCGCCGCCCACCAGCTTGCAGGGGGAATTTCAGGCTAGCGTCAGCCTCGTCGGCAACCTCAACCGGCCCAGCGTCAGCTTTCACCTGGAGGGCCAGAATTGGCAAGCGGAGGAGTTTGGTGTTGAAAGCCTCACCGCCAGCGGCAGCCTGGTCGAGGGGGCGGTGGTGTTGCAGCCGCTGCTGTTGCGCAGTGGGGAACGCCAAGCCCTTTTCACCGGCAAGTTGGGCCTGGAGGAACAGTCGGGATCCCTGCAAATTCAAGGGTTTCCTCTGGCTTTGCTGGATCGCTTCCTGCCGGATGGGCTGGAACTCCAAGGGGATCTCAACCTGGATGTGGAGCTGGCAGGCAACCTGCGGGATCCCCTTGCCCGCGGTTCCCTGACGGTGGTGAACGCCCAGATCAACCAGGTGCCGCTGCAGGAGGTGGGGGGACAATTTGACTACCACCAGGGACAACTGCGCTTGGAAGGCGCCCTGCTGGCCAACGGCGACGAGCCGATCCGCCTCTCTGGCCTGGTGCCCTACACCCTGCCCTTTGCGAAGGTGCGGGCCGCCTCGGATCAGATCGACCTCAGCCTGCAAGCCGAGAATGGCGGCCTGCGCTTGGTCAACCTCTTCACCGACCAGGTGCGCTGGGAGGGCGGCCAAAGCCAACTGGAGCTGGCCATCCGCGGCACCTTGCGAGAGCCCAGCCTGCAGGGGAACCTCAGCCTCGGCTCCGGGATCCTCAAACTGGCCGCCCTGCCGGAGCCCATCACCGACCTGACCGGCCAAATTGTCTTTAACCTCAACCAATTGGAGGTGCGGGAGCTGCGGGGCCAGTTGGGGGGCGGATCCCTGTTGGCCAACGGCTTTTTGCCCGTCAACTCCCGCGGCGCCCTGCAGAGGGACGAGACCGCGCCGCCCTTAACGCTGCAACTGCAAGGGATCCAGCTCAACCTGCCCAACCTCTACACAGGCCGCCTGGAAGGAGAGGTGACGGTGGGCGGCCTGCTGCTGCGGCCTCTGATGGAGGGACACCTAGAGATCTCCGATGGAATCGTCGATGTCAGCCCGCGCCAAGCGGCAGCTCCTACAGACGCGACTCAGGTAGATCCCTTCTGGCAGCCGCGGCTGAACGGGTTGGAGCTGGTCTTGGGACCTGGGATCCGCGTGCAGCGCCCCAACCTATTTGAGTTCAACGCCAGCGGCAGCTTGCGCCTGTTTGGCACTCCCCAAGATCTACGTCCGGCGGGCACCATTGCCCTGGAGCGAGGCCGCGTCAGCCTGCCCATTGCCAACTTTCGCCTGGATCGCTCCCGCCCCAACACCGCCACCTTTGACCTAGACAACCCCTTCGATCCTTTTTTAAACCTGCGCCTGGTGACCCAAGCCTTCGAGGTGTATCGCTTTCCCCAGGAGCTCTCTCCTTTTGAGACCAACCGCACCCTACCGGGATCCCAGCAGAGCATCGAGATCTTGGCCACTGTCAACGGACGGGCCAGCCAGCTTGCGGCTGCGGATCCCCGCAACGGGGTTTTGACGCTTTCTAGCAGTCCCAGCCGCTCCCCCCAAGAGATTGTCGCCCTGTTGGGGGGAACAGCTTTGGCCCAACTCAATCCAGAAGCCGGGGTGGCCGGACTGGCGGGAACAGCCCTACTCAACGATGTGGTGGAGACGCTGCGGGACACCCTCGGCTTGGATGAGGTTCGCCTCAGCCCCGTCCCCCAGGTCGATACCCGTGCCCTCAGACGTTCCTCGGTGGGCCTGGCCCTGGAAGTGGCCCGCGATCTGGGGCCCGCCACTTCCCTCTCGGTGCAGCGCAACCTGACGGATCCCTTTCAGCCCACCCGCTACAGCGCCCGCTACCGCCTCAACGAACAAACCCTCACCCGCGCCACCACCGACCTCGAGGGCAACAACGCCATTGCCATCGAGTTCGAGACTCGCTTTTGACGGGATCCGCCCCAGCCAGCCTACGGTTTGTTGTGTTACATCGTTATTGCTACGCAACACTGTCGCGAATGCGCCGCTCTAACTCCCCTCTCCCTTTGGGAGAGGGGTTGGGGGTGAGGGCGCCTTTGGGAGAGGGGTTGGGGGTGAGGGTCGAGCGGCGCAGAGCGCTTGGGTAGTGGCGAGGATCCCTTGGAGAGTGCCTTACATCTAGTTTAAAGTGGCCATAGTTTTTCAACGGCTTTTGGACGGCCAGGGATCCCTTGAACCGGAGTCCGTGACTCCTAAAGATAGCTAGAATAAACACCTACCTGTGTGAGCCTGGAAGATCGAAACAAGCGGCCAACCTGCGTTCCCCCTTAGAGAGTTGATAAGTGAGTGATCCAATCTGCCCAACCATGAGGAAACAACAAGTATTGCAATTGCTCGGCGAGCAATTTGCCGAGATTTAAGAGCAGTTTGGCGTGCGGCGACTGGCCCTCTTTGGCTCAACCGCTCGTGGCGAGGATCAAGCCGGCAGCGACATCGATATCCTAGTTGAATTTATTGGTAAAGCCGACTCCAAGCGTTACTTCGGTCTGCTCTTCTACTTGGAAGACAAACTTGGATGCCCCCTAGACCTTGTGACCGACAAGGCTCTACGCCCCGAACTCCGTCCATTGATAGAAAAAGAAGCAATCTATGTCCCGTGAATGGCGTTTCTACCTAGATGATATGATTGAATTTGCCAAGCGAGTCCTTGAATACACAGAGGGGTACACTCAAGAAGACTTTGAACAGGATCGCCGAACCTATGATGCGACCCTGAGAAACATCGAGTTGATTGGTGAGGCAGCCACTCACATTCCTGCAGAAGTCCGTAACCAGAACGAAAATATTCCTTGGCGACAACTCATTGCCACTCGTAACCGTATCATTCATGCTTATCTTGCTCTAGACAACGACGTTTTGTGGAGTATCATCCAAAGTGATATGCCCCAACTGCTTGACAATTTACAGAAACTAAAGCGTAGTCTCTCCGATTCTCCCTGCTAACCCTAACTTCAGGAGCAACGCCGCCGTTTTCATCCAGTTGGAAACCCCCTCTGACGGGATCCCCTCTGGCCAGACTACGGTTCGTTACGTCGTCATTGCTACGCAACACTGTCGCGAACGCGCCGCTCTAACTCCCCTCTCCCTTTGGGAGAGGGGTTGGGGGTGAGGGCGCCTTTGGGAGAGGGGTTGGGGGTGAGGGTCGAGCGGCGCAGAGCGCTTGGGTAGTGGCGAGGATCCCTTGGAGAGTGCCTTACATCTAGTTTAAAGTGGCCATAGTTTTTCAACGGCTTTTGGACGGCCAGGGATCCCTTGAACCGGAGTCCGTGACTCCTAAAGATAGCTAGAATAAACACCTACCTGTGTGAGCCTGGAAGATCGAAACAAGCGGCCAACCTGCGTTCCCCCTTAGAGAGTTGATAAGTGAGTGATCCAATCTGCCCAACCATGAGGAAACAACAAGTATTGCAATTGCTCGGCGAGCAATTTGCCGAGATTTAAGAGCAGTTTGGCGTGCGGCGACTGGCCCTCTTTGGCTCAACCGCTCGTGGCGAGGATCAAGCCGGCAGCGACATCGATATCCTAGTTGAATTTAAATTTATGGGTAAAGCCGACTCCAAGCATTACTTGAGTCTGCTCTTCTACTTGGAAGATAAACTTGGATGCTCCTTAGACCTTGTCACCGACAAGGCTCTGCGCCCCGAACTCCATCCATTGATAGAAAAAGAAGCAATCTATGTCCCGTGAATATCTGTGAAGCATCATCTAAACCAAGAGCCAATCTAGAGATAGCGGCTGATGTCTTCTCCCTGTTCTGCCAAGAACGACAAAGCCCGGAAGCGCAGCCCTACCACTTGATCGTAGAAGGGGTTGAGCTTGCACATCGGTGGAATGTGCATTATTTTGTGGCCAAGCAACACCACATCTCGCTCGAAAGGACAGCGAGCCGGGATCCACCGACACAAAAAGTGGGCCAGCCGGGGATCCCCAACTTCAATGCTGTCAATTGCCGCTCGAATTGGTTGCAAGGGCGCCTGCAGCCAGTCGTGCAGGTGAGCCGCAGGCTTGAAGTACGTGGAAGTCATGGAATCCATTTGCTCCTCTGAAACTTTGCGCGCACGTTGCCAAGAAATCGTGGTAGAGCCCATAAGCTTTCACCTCAACACCTCAAGGGTGTTCGCTCTCTGCAGCAGTCATGCTCTCCTGCCCGGGTTTGTATCTAGGGAAACAGGAAGGCGTTTCTCTCCAGACTCAGTCTGCCTTCGGGGGCCAGAAACTTGCCTGGGTAACACAAAATCTCTGCTCAAGTTTGTAGAGATACACATTTTGTATTCAAAAGTTAACCTGCAACGAAAACTACAGAATTGACCGCCTTGGCTGGCAAGCTGCCAGGGCTTGGGGATCCAGCTCAAGGCTGTTGTCCCTATTTCCAGGATGGAACAGAGCTTGGGCCTATGGTAGAGGGATCCCCGCACCAAAAGTTACCTTGAAGCATTGTTTTTCTTTATGATCAATATTTTCTCAAGATGTTGTTGTCGAGAGTTACAGGAGATAACGAGCAAGAGATCCCGGCTGCTGGGCACTCTACAATTCCAGGAGAGGTTCCCAGCGAGTGAGAAGCGGGCAGGGGATGGGGATCTCCTTTTTGTTACCTCGGTCTTTCTTCAGAGGCTGCTTATGAAATTGGCCTATTGGATGTATGCTGGCCCCGCCCACATCGGCACGCTGCGGGTGGCCAGTTCCTTCAAAAATGTCCACAGCATCATGCATGCTCCCCTGGGGGACGACTATTTCAACGTGATGCGTTCCATGTTGGAGCGGGAGCGGGACTTTACCCCGGTAACCACCAGCGTCGTTGACCGGCAGGTGTTGGCGCGGGGATCGGACGAGAAGGTGATTCGCAACATCGTCCGTAAAGATGGCGAGGAGCAGCCGGATTTGATTGTCGTCACCCCCACCTGCACCTCCAGCATTTTGCAGGAGGATCTGCATCACTTTGTGCGGCAGGCGCAGTTGGCCAGCCGCTGCGACGTGCTGCTAGCCGATGTCAACCACTACCGGGTCAATGAGTTGCAGGCCGCCGATCGCACCCTGCAGCAGATTGTGGAGTTCTACATCAACAAAGCCCGCAAAAGCGGCGAATTGGACGGCTTACCCCAGAAGACGGAACGTCCTTCCTGCAACATCCTCGGCATCTCCAGCCTGGGCTTTCACCACGCCCACGATCTGCGGGAGTTGAAAAAGCTGCTGCGGGATCTGGGTATCGACCTTAACTTGGTGATCCCGCAGGGGGCCAGCGTCCACGATCTCAAGCATCTGGGGCGGGCCTGGTTCAACGTGGTGCCCTACCGCGAACTGGGGCCGATGACAGCTCGCTACTTGCAGGAGCAGTTTGGCACGCCCTACGTGGAGATCACCCCCATGGGAGTGGTGGAAACAGCCCGCTTCATCCGCCAAATCCAGCAGGTTCTCAACGAGCAAGGGATCCCGGTGGACTACGAGCCCTACATCCAGGAGCAGACCCTACATGTTTCCCAGGCGGCCTGGTTCTCCCGCTCCATCGATTGCCAAAACCTGACCGGCAAAAAGGCAGTGGTTTTTGGGGATTGCACCCATGCGGCAGCGATCACCAAGATCCTGGCCCGCGAGATGGGGATCCACGTGGTCTGGGCGGGCAGCTATTGCACCTACGATGGCGAGTGGTTTCAGGCGGAGGTGGGCGGGTATTGCGATCAGGTGCTGCTGACGGAGGATCACACCCGTGTGGCCGATGCCATTGCCCAGGCGGAGCCTGCCGCTATCTTCGGCACCCAGATGGAGCGGCATGTGGGCAAACGGCTGCGGATCCCTTGTGGGGTGATCTCGGCGCCCATCCATGTGCAGGATTTTCCCATCGGCTACAAGCCCTTTTTGGGCTACGAGGGCGCCAACCAAGTTGTGGACTTAATCTACAACTCCTTTACCCTGGGCATGGAGGATCATCTGCTGGAGGTCTTCGGCGGCCACGACACCAAAGAAGTGATCCACAAGAGCCTGAGCGCCGATTCCGATCTCATCTGGACGCGGGAGGCCCAGGCGGAGCTGAACAAGGTGCCCGGCTTTGTGCGGGGCAAGGTGAAGCGCAACACCGAAAAATTTGCCCGCGAGCGGGGCTTGGCTGAGATCAGCGTGGAGGTGATGTACGCCGCTAAGGAGGCTTTTGGCGCTTGATAGGGATCCCCTCGGCAACCTTTAACAACCTTTTGCTCTGACGTCTGCCTATGCGGCTTTTGGTTACGGGCGGGGCAGGATACATCGGCAGCCACACCTGCAAAGCTCTGGCGGCTGCTGGCCATCTCCCCATTGCTTACGACAACTTGATTTACGGGCACCCCTGGGCGGTTCGCTGGGGGCCGTTGGAAATCGGCGACATTGCCGACCGCGAGCGACTGGATCAGGTGATCCGACGCTATCGACCGGAAGGGGTGATCCACTTTGCCGCCTATGCCTATGTGGGTGAGTCGGTCAAGGATCCCGGCAAGTACTACCGCAACAATGTGGCCGGATCCCTGAGTTTGTTGGAGGCCATGCGAGATCACGGGATCCCGTACATTGTGTTCTCCAGCACCTGCGCCACTTACGGGGTGCCAGAGCGGCTCCCCATCCCTGAAAGTCATCCGCAACGTCCCATCAACCCCTACGGCCAGAGCAAGCTGATGGTGGAGCAGATCTTGCGGGATTTTCGGGCTGCCCACGGGATCCAGTCCATCAGCCTGCGCTACTTCAACGCCGCCGGCGCCGATCCCGACGGCGAAATCGGTGAAGCCCATGACCCGGAAACCCACCTGATCCCTTTGGTGCTGGATGCCGCCGCCGGCCAACGTCCCCACATCACCGTTTTCGGAGATGACTACGAGACCCCTGATGGCACCTGTATTCGAGACTACATCCATGTCGCCGACCTGGCTCAAGCCCACGTGTTGGCAGCAGAGGCGCTGGCCTCTGGCCGGCCCGTGCAAGCAGCCTATAACCTGGGCAATGGCCAAGGCTTTTCCGTCAGGGAGGTCATCGCCGCCGCCGAAGCCGTGACCGGACAACAGATCCCGGTGCAAATGGGAGCACGCCGACCGGGGGATCCCCCCTGCCTGGTGGGCGATGCCGGTGCCATCCTGCGGGATCTCAACTGGAAACCTCTCTACAGCGACTTGGCCGAGATCATTCAAACAGCCTGGCGCTGGCACCAGAAGCGGCCCTATTTTGCCAAAGGCACATCCCTGCTCTAGGAGCACCTGAATGGACAACACAGATGCACCCAATAGCCTCTTGGTTGTGATGACCACGGTGGGATCCGAGGCCGAAGCCCACCGCTTGGCCCACACCTTGGTGGCCGAACGTCACGTGGCCTGTGCCCAGATCTTGCCCGGAATTACGTCCTACTATCGCTGGCAGGGATCCCTGCAGACCGATGCTGAGTTCCTCCTCCTGTTCAAATTGCCCGCGACCGCCTATCCTCGGCTCGAACAACGGCTGCGGGAGCTACATCCCTATGAAGAGCCGGAGATTCTGGCTATCCCAGCCAGCCAAGTGAGCGCCACCTATTTGGCTTGGGCCCGCGACCAGGTAGGGTGAAGAATAGCACGACTCCAGCTTGGCCATGATCGCTCTCTATCCCGGTAGCTTCGATCCCATTACCCTTGGGCATCTCGATATCATCGAGCGGGCCAGCCGTCTTTTTTCCAAGGTGATCGTCGCCGTCTTAAAAAACCCCAACAAAACCCCCCTCTTCAGCCCCGAGCAGCGGCAGGCCCAGATTAGCCTTTCCACTGCCCATCTGAAAAACGTTGAGGTCGATACCTTTTCCGGCTTGACGGTGGCCTATGCCCGTCAACGGGGGGCAAAAGTCGTTGTGCGTGGCTTGCGCGTCCTGTCGGACTTCGATGTGGAGCTGCAAATGGCCCACACCAACAAGCTGCTGGCCCCCGAACTGGAAACCCTCTTCCTCGCCACCGCCAGCGAACACAGCTTCGTCAGCAGCAGCCTGGTCAAGGAGGTCGCCAAGCTGGGCGGCCCCATCGACCATCTCGTGCCGGCGCCGGTGGTTCAAGATCTGCGGGAGCGCTTTCCCCTGCCCTGAGGCTTGGGCAGCCGAATTGCCAACTAAAATTCAAGCAGTTGCATCCCTGCCGCCGCCGGGTCAAACCCTGCCGGAAAGCAGGTGCTGTGGTTGTACTGGGAGCCACTCAAGTTGGCTCCTTCCAAACGGGCTCCCTCCAGGTCGGCATAGCGCAGATCGGCACAGCGCAGATCGGCATTGGCCAGATTGCTGCCGCGCAGGTTAGCATAGCGCAGGTTGGCCCCATGCAAATCGGATCCCTGGAGATCGGCGTGCCGCAGATCTGCCCCCCTCAAAAAAGCGTACTCTAAGCAGGATTGGGGAAAATGGCGCTCTCCCCGCTGGTAGCGGCTGAGCAACTCCGCGGCCCCTTGCAGAGCACACTGAGTAATGGTTTGAGTCATAATACTTCTCCCAAACGAGACCCTATCTCTATGCTCATCTTTATCATCGGGTTGAGTGGGTTTTGATCATCCCTGCTTAACAAATGATTTCATTTTTTGAGTCGATCGTTGCCCCAAGTTTTTTCGGAAAGATCTATCCTCGGAGATATCGCAGCTTGCCCAAATTGCGGGTTTGTGCGGCAATGTTTCTTAATTGTTTTTGTGAAGGATACTTAACGTCTGGGCTTATCGCCCAAGACAAACTGCGCCGGCAAGGCAGGCTAACCTGATCTTGCTGGGTTGTAGGGATCCCTCAACCTCTCCTTTTTCTCTGCAATCGATGTTTAGGATGTTCGCCCTTTTTCAGCCAGAGACCTATGCCCAAACGTAAGCGAATCGGGATCCTCACCAGCGGCGGCGATTGCGGCGGTCTCAACGCTGTGATTCGAGCGGTGGTGCGGCGGGCCCGCGACTACGACATGGATGTTTACGGCATCAAAGATGCGACGGCAGGACTGATGGCCCGACCGGTGGAGGCGGAGCTGCTGGATGTCAAGCGGGTTTCCGGCATTTTGCGCTATGGTGGCACCATCCTGGGCACTGTCAACAAGGGCAACCCCTTCGCCTATCCCATGCCCGACGGCAGCTTGGTGGATCGCTCGGCAGAGGTGATCACCGGCTACCACCGGCTGGGCTTGGATGCTTTGATCGGGGTGGGCGGGGATGGCAGCCTGGCCATTCTCCGGCAATTGGCTCTGCAGGGGGATTGGAACTTCGTCGGGATCCCTAAGACCATCGACAACGATGTTGGCGCCACCGAGTATTCGGTGGGGTTCAATACGGCTCTGAGCGTGGCTGTGGAGGCCCTGGATCAGCTCACCTACACGGCCATCAGCCACAGCCGGGTTATGGTCATGGAGGTGATGGGGCGGGATGCCGGTCACATTGCCATCAGCGCCGGCATTGCCGGGGGGGCGCATGTGATCTTGATCCCGGAGATCCCCTACAAGCTGGAGAATGTCTGCAAAAGGATCCTCGACCGCAAAGAGCGGGGCAACAATTTCAGCATTGTGGTGGTGGCGGAGGCCGTTCCCACCGAGTCAGGCGAGCCCATAACCTACACCAACAGCCTGGGGCAGTCTCTCTACGGTGGCATTGGCCATTATATTGGCAACGAGATCGCCCTGCGCACCGGCATCGAGACGCGGGTGATGGTTTTGGGCCATCTGCAGCGGGGAGGCACCCCTTCGCCGCTGGATCGCCTGCTGGGAGCAGCCTTTGGGGTGGCGGCTGTGGACCTGATCGCCCAGGGCAAGTACGACCGCATGGTGGCCTGGCAAAACCGGCGGGTGGTGGATGTGCCCCTGGCAGAGGCCATCGCCCAATACCGGCGGGTGGAGGTGGATGGGGCTTTGATCGCCACGGCTATCGGGTTGAATACCTATGTGGGCGAGGTGGATCCCCAGCTTCTGCGCCGCCTTTCCCCCTGAGCAAGTTACCGCCGGCAGAGACAATCTTCCGCCGATATCGGGAAACCTACACCACATCTGGCTTTGGCGACCCAAGCGCGGGATCCCGTTCACCGGACGGCGAAACTCCAAGGTGACCGAAAAGTGACCACCTGTAAAGGAGCAGCAGAAGGTTCTGGAGGAACGGCGGGATCCCACGGGTATCGGGAGGCGGGGTCTAGGTGCCGAGAACGGCTTGCAAAGACCCCACATCGCAGTAGTACACCTGATGAGGGTGGGCATACCCCTTCAGCTCTACGGCCTGCTGCGAGAAGCAGGTGGCTGCCTGCCCCAGTTGTTTGGCCAAGCAGATATAGGTGTCGTGGCTGATGGCCAAGTCGGTGTTGAGGGTGCGGGTGGCACTCTCGATGCGAAAGGCCAAATTCACTGTATCTCCCAAGGCCGTGTACTCCTGGCGAGTGTTGTTGCCCACCTGGCGCACGATCGCCGAGCCGGTGTTGACACCTGCCCCCAGCCGGATGGGAGAAGGCAGAGGAAACTCGCCGTTCAGGTGCTCGGTCATTTGAAACAGCTTCGTCATGGCCTGCAAAACCGACTTGACGTCGAGATCCATTCCCGGCGCTGCGGTTTCCAGGGGAGCTGGGTTGGCCTGGGGCGCGTGGAACCAAACGGCCATGATCGCATCGCCAATGTATTTATCGACCGTGCCGCCGTACTGCTGAATGATATCTCCGCCCCGCCGGAACCAATCGCCCATCACCTGGGAGAGGAGGCGCTCGTCCAGTTGTTGGGTCAGTTGTCCGTAACCGCGCACATCCACCACAGCCACCGAGATCAGCCAGCGGGTTTGCAGAACCAGGGTGTCCGACGGTTTGGCCGCAGAACTGGGTTCTGAGCTGGCCAGGGATCCGCTGTGAAACTCGAGCTGGGATTGTCCAAGGGTGAGGTGATCTCCATCTTGCAGCAGGGTGGGAATGCTGACGCGGCGATTGTTGACGAAGGAGCCGTTGCGGCTGCCCAGATCGATGAGATAGATGCTGTTGTGGTCGAGGTATTGCAGCAGGGCATGTTGGCGCGAAACGCTGGGATCGGTTAGGACGATGGCGTTGTCTTCATCGCGGCCCAGTGTCCAAGCGGTCGCTCCGGAGAGAATGTACTTCCTCTGGCTGCCGTCCGGCTCTCTCAGGACGACATAGGGTGCGGCGGCAGATTCGCTCGTGAAGCTCATGGCAAGAGGGATTGTAGACGCGACCACACTACTCAATACGATACCCCGCTCGCCTTCGGTTATCGGGGCGGACTCTGAGAATGGGCTTGGCGGGGAGCTGACCCGACCGATATCATTTTGTGTAGATACATTAAGGTGTATGCTGGATCCTGCCCATCCCATTCCTGCTGAGCAACAGCCGCTGCGGCAGTATGCCGAGCTAAGGGAGTCTTTTCCTTTCTCCTGGCCCGCTTTGGGGTGGATTCCTTATCTCCGGCGAATCGGCGCTGTTTGGGGAGCGGTCGTGCTGGCGGTTTCCCCGCTGGTTTGGAGCAGCTTTGCCGGGGACTGGGGCCACTTCGTCTCTGGGTCTGTGCTGGGGGCCAATGCTTTGCTCGGCCTGGTGTTGCTCCATCTTTATTTGGGATGGGCCTATGTGCGGCGGCGCTTGCTGCAGGCCCGGATCCCCTATGAAGAAAGTGGCTGGTACGATGGGGCGATCTACGCGAAATCGGAAGAGGAGCTGGCGCAGCATCGGCTGATCGTCAGCCATCAGATCGACCCTGTGTTGCAGCGCCTGCGACGTAGCCTGTGGGGTGTGGTGGGCTTAAGCGGGCTGGTGGCCCTGCTTTGGCCATTGGAGTAGAGGGGGTTGGCTGTTGTTCGGGATCCCAAACTGTGCATGTAACTTCTGATTTGGCTCAAACCTTGCGACCCACCGCTGTGGCCATCGGCAACTTCGATGGCCTGCATCTGGGCCATCAGAAGGTGCTGCAGCCGATTCGAGACTCTCTCCAGGGGGTGCGCACCGTCCTCACCTTTCATCCCCATCCCCAAGAAGTGCTGACAGGGCGCCGGCAACTGTTGCTCACTCCCCCTGCCGAAAAGCTGGCTCTGTTAGCGCAGATGGGTTTTGAGCAGGTGGTGTTGCTCCCCTTCACCCCTGCATTTGCCCGCCAGCCGCCCCAAGAGTTTATCCAAACAGTACTGGAACAGGGCTTGCGCGCTCGCCATCTCAGCGTCGGCTGGGATTTCTGCTTTGGCCACCGTCGTGCCGGCAACGCCCAAACCCTCCAAGCCTGGGGATCCGAGCGCTGCATTCCGGTGGAGGTGATCCCAGAGGCACAACTGAACGGGGAACGGGTGAGCAGCTCCCGCATTCGCGCTGCCTTGGCGACCGGGGAGGTGTCCACCGCCGCAGCGCTCTTGGGTCGCCCCTATCGGCTGATGGGAGAGGTGGTGCGAGGGGATCAGCGGGGCCGACAACTGGGCTTTCCCACTGCCAATCTGCGCCTGCCCCCGGAGAAGTTTTTGCCCCGCGATGGGGTGTACAGCGTTTGGGTGGATGTGCCTGCGGCGGCGGCAGCCCTGCCTGGGGTGATGAACATCGGTCACCGCCCCACGTTTGCCGGGCTACAGCACACTGTCGAGGTACATCTGCTGGATTGGACAGGGGATCTCTACGGGCAAGAGGTGCAAGTGGCGCTGCAGGGCTTTATTCGCCCAGAGCGGAGGTTTCCGGCAGTGGCGGATTTGGTGCAGCAAATTCAGCAAGACTGCCAAACGGCCCGTCAGCAGTTGGGCTTGGCCGAGCACGTGGGCCTGCTGTAGAGGGGCTTAACATCCTCTCGCAGAGAGTTGGCAAGCGCCCATGCTCACCCAGGCGCTGCTGCCATCCCTCCAGTGTTCTTTTTCCCAGATGGGGGCGTTGTGCTTGAGGTTGTTATCGCGAACAGAGCCGCTCATCACCACCACTGCCCCATTGCCCGGATGGGATGCCTCTTGGTGGACACGGTCGATGGATAGGGGAGCGAGGGTGATCTGGAAGGAGGTTTTCAGGGCGGCCAGAAGGTTCATGATGGCTCGAGCAGGGATCCCCACAACAAGGCTATCGCTTCTGACCATTCCACCGTAGCTCCGTAGGTGTCCCCCGTGTGCCCTCCCAACTGGCGGTAGATCCAATAGCCCACGGCCAGGGCTCCCAGGGCAGATCCCAGCGTCCAAAGCAGCAAAGGCTGCCAAGCCAGGAGCCCGGCCCAGCCCAACCCCCCAGTGATGGCCAGCAACAGCAGCGTGCCCGGCCACAGGGATCCCGGCAGAGCAGTGGAGTCTTTGAGGAAGCGGGCGGATCCCTGCCGGCGCAGATAGGGGTAAAGGGCGATGGCGAGCAACTGGCCCCAACGCCCCCAAGCCGGCACCAGCAGCAAGAGAGGCCAGACCTGAAGGCTGCTCAGAGCGGCAAATTTCAGCAGCAGCAGCAGCAGCAAGGCCAGCACCCCATAGGCCCCGGTGTGGCTGTCGCTCATCACCTGCAGGCGGCGGGATCCCTCCAGGTGCCGGGCCGACGGTTGCGGATCCCCTGCCTGAGGATGTTTGTGGACGTTGATCGCCAGGCCATCAGCCGTATCGGCCACCCCGTCTAGGTGCAGCCCACCGGTCAACAGAGCCCACAGAGCCACCAGCAAAGCCGCTCGCACCGCATTTGGGAACATCTGCAGCAGAAGCGCCGCCAGGGAGAGGATCCCGCCCAGCAGCAGGCCTACCACCGGCAGCCAGGCGGCGATGCCCTCAAACGATAGCCCACCCGCCCGCCCCAAAGGCAAGGCGGTGTAGAAAGTCAAAGCTGCCCACAAACGCCTCACGGGCTCGGCCTTGAGGCGGGCATCAGCCGCTGGAACAAGCTTGGCGGGCTAGGAATCATCGCGAATGGTTCGCTCCACAACAATGGTCAGCTTGGCCACCAGAGCTCCGATCGCTCCCACAGCCGCCAACACCGGAAACAGAGCCGCCCCCAACACCCCTGCGGCCACTCCTACGCCCAGAGGGATCTCGATCAACGTCTGCCCTTCGGCATTTTTGATCAAGATGCGGCGAACATTGGCCTCTTCGATCAGCTCGCGGATCTTGGCCAACAGCTCGTCCCCGCTGATCTTAAACTCCTCCACGTGGTACTCCAGCCTGGCCGGAGGCAGATCCCTGCCCTCCCCGTCGGCCTTTGCAGAGGAGTTGGGATCCGGCGTCTCATGGGGGTTCATGCTGAAGAGGCTCCATACGTCGGTTGGCAGCGGCAACTGAGTCCATCCTAAGACCGGATCCTAGCGGATGTACTCTTTCAACACACTGTTGCGATTGGGGTGGCGCAGCTTGCGCAGAGCCTTAGCCTCGATCTGCCGGATCCGCTCGCGGGTTACATTAAAGATCTGGCCGATTTCTTCCAAGGTTTTCATGCGGCCGTCATCCAGGCCGTAGCGCAGCTTCAGCACATCCCGTTCGCGGGGGGTGAGGGTTTCCAAAACGCTCTCCAGATCTTCTCTGAGCAAGACTTTGGCCACCCGATCCTCCGGCGTCTCCCCGTCGGACTCGATAAAGTCGCCCAGGCGCGAATCCTCTTCCTTGCCGATGGGCGTTTCTAAAGAAATGGGGAGCTGGGCCGACTTGGCGATAAAGCGCAACTTTTCGATGGTGATCTCCATGCGGGTGGCGATCTCCTCTTCGGTGGGCTTGCGGCCCAGCTCCTGAGAAAGCAACTTGGTCACCTTTTTGATGCGGGAGATCGTCTCGTAGAGGTGGACGGGCAGGCGAATGGTGCGGGATTGGTCGGCAATGGCGCGGGTGATGGCCTGGCGGATCCACCAGGTGGCATAGGTGGAAAACTTGTAGCCCTTCTCGTGGTCAAACTTTTCCGCTGCCCGGATCAGGCCCAGGGATCCCTCTTGGATAAGATCCTGAAACGACAAGCCCCGGTTCATGTATTTTTTGGCGATGGACACCACCAAGCGCAGGTTGGATTGCACCATCTTTTCTTTGGCCCGCCGCCCCCGATGCAACCGCCGCCGAAATTCCGGCAGGGACATTTTGACTTCCTCTGCCCAGAGGGTGTCGGGCACCTCCTCTGGATCCGACCAGAGGCCCATGCGCTGAAAAACGGCCTCGCGAGCGCGCTCTAGCTCCAGCAGATCGGCAATTTTGCGGGCCAGCTCGATTTCCTCATCGGCCCGCAGCAGCCGGATGCGCCCGATTTCCTGTAAATAGACCCGGATGGAGTCATCAGTGTAGGGCTTTTTCTTACTGGCCGCTTTGCGCTTCGAACGACCCTTGGCACCGACGGCGACAGTCTCGCCATCCTCGTCTGCTACCTCTTCTTCGTCCTCATCCTCATCAAAAGCATCAGTGTCACCGGTATCCAGTTCGCTCTCGAGCGTGTCCGTCCCACTCTCCAACTCCAGAGCGCTGGAAGATGGATTTTCCAGATCCGGTTCGAGAAGCGCTGTTTGACCAGACTGCACCAATTCCTTTGCTTGAGCCATGCTGAGTTCCTCGTGATCCTGATCACAGACAACAGAAGGTGACTAGAGGAGGCTAGACGCCAAAAGGAGGAGAGCCAGTTGCAGCTCTGCCGCCTCCCACAGCGCCAGAGTGAGAGAGTTAGACCGGCAAACCAAAACCTGGCTTGCCCGCTTCTAATAGGCGATTGCTCCGGTCAATCTGGAAGCAGATATCGCTCATGGGGCTTAACTGAACTGGCGCAAGACTCATCTTGATGGACGGAGCCTCTCGCAGTTGCGAAAGGCGGATCTTTTTCTTCGCCAATCTTGCGACGGCAGGCGAGGCACTTCACCAGGGGGACAGGACATTCAGCACCTCAACCACTCCAACCTAGGAGAAGAAGATCCCTCTACAGCAGGCAGCAAATGGCCTCAAAGGGAGCACTTGCAGGCAACTGTAGCCGTTCTCACCAAAACGTCTTCCCTAAATTAGCCCGACCTTGGGGAAACAGCAACGGGGCAGGCAAAGAAAATGTTAAATCCACCTCAATAACCAAAGTCGGATCCCTGGCCTCGGTCTAGTCCAAGCGAAAGGCTCAATGCTACCTTAAATCAGACTTTCTTTAGATCCAACTTGATCCCTGCCTGCGCCGCACCGCCTATGACCCATCCCTTCCTACAGCATCTCCAGGAACGTGTGATCGTCTTCGACGGGGCAATGGGATCCTCTCTGCAAGCCCAGAACCTGACGGCAGCCGATTTTGGTGGGCCGGAGCTGGAAGGCTGCAACGAGATCCTGGTGCTGAGCAAGCCGGAGGCGGTGGCGCAGGTTCACCGGGGTTTTCTAGAGGTGGGGGCCGACGTCATCGAGACCAATACCTTTGGCGCCACCTCGATTGTCTTGGCCGAGTACGGGATCCCGGAAAAAGCCTACGAGCTAAACGTGGCGGCGGCGCGGCTGGCCAAGCGGGTGGCAGCCGAGTTCTCAACGCCGGAAAAGCCTCGTTTTGTGGCCGGCTCCATCGGCCCCACCACCAAGCTGCCCACCCTGGGGCACATCGGCTTTGACCAGATGCGGGCTGCCTATGAGGAGCAGGTGCGGGGGCTCCTCGACGGCGGGGCGGATCTCCTCATTATCGAGACCTGTCAGGACATTCTGCAGACCAAGGCGGCCTTGGTGGCCGTGCAGCAGGAGTTGGCCCGGCGGGGGATCCGCCTGCCGGTGGTGGTGTCCCTGACCTTTGAGGTGCAGGGGACGATGCTGGTGGGCACGGAGATCGGGGCGGCGCTGGCCGTCCTGGAGCCCTACCCCATCGATGTGCTGGGCCTCAACTGCGCCACCGGGCCGGACAAGATGGCCGAGCACATCCGCTACCTCTCCCGCCATTCCCCCTTCCCCATCTCCTGCATCCCCAACGCCGGTCTGCCGGAAAACATCGGCGGCAAGGCCCACTACAAGCTGACGCCGGAGCAGTTGCGCTTCCACCTGGAACACTTTGTGCGGGATCTGGGGGTGGCGGTGGTGGGGGGCTGCTGCGGCACCCGCCCGGAGCACATCGCCGCCTTGGTGGCAGCCGTCCAGGGGTTGCGGCCCAAACGCCGCGCCGTCGAGCGCATCCAGGCTGCCGCCTCGATCTACTCGCCCCAGCCCTACCTCCAGGACAACTCGTTTTTAATCATCGGCGAGCGGCTCAATGCCAGCGGCTCCAAGAAGATGCGGGAGCTGCTCAACGCTGAAGATTGGGACGGCCTGGTGGCCCTGGCGCGGGAGCAGGTGCGGGAGGGAT
Source organism: Synechococcus sp. OH20 (assembly GCF_047502685.1). NCBI lineage: Bacteria > Bacillati > Cyanobacteriota > Cyanophyceae > Synechococcales > Synechococcaceae > Synechococcus > Synechococcus sp. OH20. The sequence continues at coordinate 76,225 of NZ_JANSIQ010000030.1, forward strand.
CCCACATCCTCGACGTGAACGTGGACTACGTGGGCCGGGATGGGGTGCGGGATATGCGGGAGCTGGTCTCGCGGCTGGTGACCCAGATCCCGCTTCCCCTGATGCTGGATTCCACCGACTGGCAGAAGATGGAGGCTGGCCTCAAGGTGGCCGGGGGCAAGTGCCTGCTCAACTCCACCAATTACGAGGATGGGGAAGAGCGCTTCCTCAAGGTGCTGGAGCTGGCCAAGACCTACGGCGCGGGGGTGGTCATCGGCACCATCGACGAGGAGGGCATGGCCCGCACCGCCGAGAAGAAGTTCCAGATTGCCGAGCGGGCCTATCGCCAGGCAGTTGAGTACGGGATCCCGCCCTACGAGATTTTCTTTGACCCCTTGGCTTTGCCCATCTCCACCGGCATTGAGGAAGACCGCGCCAACGGAGCGGCCACCCTGGAAGGGATCCGCCGCATCCGCCAGGCTTTCCCCGATGCCCACATCCTCTTGGGCATCTCCAACATCTCCTTTGGACTTTCGCCGGCAGCCCGCGTGGTCTTGAACTCGGTGTTTTTGCACGAGTGCCGCCAGGCCGGGCTGGATGCCGCCATCGTCAGCGCCGCCAAAATCCTGCCCCTAAGCAAGATCCCGGAGGAGCAGCAGCAGGTGTGCCGGGATCTGATCTGGGATCGGCGGCAGTTTAACGCTGAGGGCATCTGCACCTACGATCCCCTGGCGCGGCTGACGGAGCTGTTTGCAGGGGTTTCCAGCCAGGAGCTGCGGGCGGCGGGATCCCTGGCCAAGCTGCCGCTGGAGGAGCGGCTGCGGCGGCACATCATCGATGGGGAGCGCATCGGCCTGGAGGAGACCCTGGCGGAGGCGCTGCAGAAATACTCCCCCCTGGAGATCATCAATACCTTTTTGCTGGACGGCATGAAGGAGGTGGGAGAGCTTTTTGGCGCCGGCAAAATGCAACTGCCTTTTGTGCTGCAGTCGGCAGAAACCATGAAGGCGGCGGTGAAATACCTAGAGCCCTTCATGGAAAAGGTGGGCGGGGAGGTGTGCAAGGGCACCTTCTTGATCGCCACCGTCAAGGGGGATGTCCACGACATCGGCAAAAACCTGGTGGACATCATCCTCACCAACAACGGCTACAAGGTCATCAATTTGGGCATCAAGCAGCCGGTGGAAAACATCATCGAGGCTTATGAAAAGTACAAGCCCGACTGCATTGCCATGAGCGGCCTGTTGGTGAAATCCACTGCGTTTATGAAAGAAAATCTGGAGGTGTTTAACGAGCGGGGCATCGCCGTGCCTGTGATCCTAGGGGGGGCGGCCCTTACCCGCCGCTTTGTGGAAGAAGACTGCCGCCAGACCTACAAGGGCCAAGTCATCTATGGCCGCGACGCCTTTACCGACCTGCACTTTATGGATCGGCTGATGCAGGCCAAGGCCGCCGGGCGCTGGGATGACCGGCTGGGTTTTCTGGATGACTTGGAGCAGCGAGTCAACGGCCAGAAGGAGGCTGCTGCGGATCCAGCGGATCCCACCTTGCCGGCTCCAGAGGTGACCGTGGGCGCTGCTCCTGCCCTTGCGGTCTCGGCTGGCGACGGCGGGGCAGACACCCGTCGCTCCGAGGCGGTTACCCTTGATACCGAGCGGCCCATCCCCCCCTTCTGGGGATCCAAAGTTCTCGCCTCAGATCAGATCCCCTGGCCGGAAGTCTTCTTCTATATCGACAAGCAGGCCCTGGTGGCCGGCCAGTGGCAGATCCGCAAGCCGCGCGACCAGTCGGCGGAGGAGTTTGCCCAGTTTCTCGCCACCCAGGTGGAGCCGGTGATCGAGCGTTGGAAGGAGCGGATCCTGGCCGAAGACCTGCTGCACCCGCAGGTGGTCTATGGCTACTTCCCGGCGCAGGCGGAAGGGAATACGTTAATCCTCTTCGACCCGGCCAGCTTCCCCGAGCTGTTTGCTCTAGAGCCCGGCTCCACCACCTACTTCCAACTGCCCACCGTCGAGCGCCCCCAGCTTTCTCCCCAGGTGCGGGAGCTGGCCCGCTTCACCTTCCCCCGCCAAAAAACCGGCCAGCGCCTCTGCATTGCCGACTTCTTCGCCGATCGCTCCACCGGCCTGGTGGACGTTTTCCCCATGCAGGCAGTTACAGTGGGGCCAGAGGCCACGGTCTACGCCCAGCGCCTGTTTGCCGAAGGCCAGTACACCGACTACCTCTACTTCCACGGCCTGGCCGTCACCCTGGCAGAAGCCTTAGCAGAGTGGTGCCACGCCCGCATCCGGCGGGAGCTGGGCTTTGGCGGCGAGGACAGCCCTGACATCCGCCAGATCCTGCACCAGGGCTACCGCGGCTCCCGCTACAGCTTCGGCTATCCTGCTTGCCCCAACATCGCCGATCAGCGGGTTTTGTTGGAGCTGCTCCGGGCCGAGCGCATCGGCCTGACCATGGACGACAGCGACCAGTTGGATCCGGAACAGTCCACCACTGCCATCGTCGCCTACCACCCGGCGGCCCGCTATTTCAATACTTGATCCCTCACCCCCAGCCCCTCTTCCTGAGATCCTCACCCACGGCCTCTCTCCCTGAGGGATCCACCCTCACCCCCAGCCCCTCTCCCTGAGGGATCCACCCTCACCCCCAGCCCCTCTCCCTGAGGGATCCACCC
>NZ_JANSIQ010000030.1:78977-95143 GCF_047502685.1 Synechococcus sp. OH20
TCACCCCCAGCCCCTCTCCCTGAGGGAGAGGGGGGCTAGCGGGAGCGGCTGAGCAGGGGAAACCCCATCACCACGACCAAGGTAGCCAGGATGATCACGGTGGAGAGGGCGTTGATCTCCGGCGTCACCCCCCGCCGCGCCGTGCTGTAGATGAGGATGGGCAGGGTCTGGCTTTCCGGCCCGCTGGTGAAAAAGGAGATGACAAAGTCATCGATGGAGAGGGTAAAGGCCAGCAGCGCCGCGGCCAGGATCCCCGGCCTGGCCAGGGGCAAGGTTACATAGCGCAGCTTCTGCCAGGTGTTGGCATAGAGGTCGTAGGCGGCTTCCTCCAAAGCGGGATCCAAAAGCTGCAGGCGGCTGCGCACCACGATGGCCACAAAGGCAATCTGAAAGGTGATGTGGGCCAGGATCATCGTCCCCAAGCCCAGCTCAAACCAGCCGGTGTAGGCGCGCACAAACTGGTAAAACAGCAGCAGCGTAATCGCCATCACAATATCAGGGACAGTTACCGGCAACAGCAGCAACCCCTGCACAATCCTTTGGCCGGGGAAACGGTAGCGGTACAGCCCGTAGCCCAAGAGGGATCCCAGCACCGTGCTCACCAGAGTGCTGACTCCAGCCAAGACAAGGGTATTTTGCGTGGCCTGCCAGATCGCGGCATTGCGAAAGAGAGCCAAGTACCAATCGAAGGTAAAACCCGTCCACGCCAGGCCAAAGCGGGCGCGGTTAAAAGAATAGACGGCAATCAGCACAATCGGCAGGTAGAGAAAGCCATAGATGGCATAGCTCACTCCCCGCAGCCAGATGGGTACCCTCGGCAACATTTGGTTGTGCTATCTCGGTTGTGTCTATCTCACTGTAGAGCAAATGAGGGCAACTCCCCAGTTTCAGGCATCCGCTTGCAACCATGCCTACACGCTAAAGCCTCTCATTAATACTCTCATCAATATGAGGTTATTTGTGACTGAATTCGTTGAATTGACGATGGGATCCCGACAGCTTTGACATACTCCCCACGGCCGTACAGTTTTTTCTGACTTCACGGAAGTTCTGTAGCCAATCCGGATCTTCACGACACAAGAGATAGATCTACATTGGCTTATTAGATAACGCTGGAAAAAGCTGTAGCTTGCTAGGGCTTACGATCCACCACAGGCAAACCGTCCAGCAATAGACAGGGTAATCACGGTGCTTTTTGTAAAGTTACCGATCAGGAACGTGGGCTAAACGAAGTTTTTTGCTGAGCTCTATTTAGGTGAACCTCAATACCTGTGACCGCGAAATCGCAGTAAAGACCTTGCCCATTCTCGCCACACAGGTAGTGGAAAATTGCGCGAGGATTGCTAAACTTGGGCTCGGAGTGGTGTGAAAAAGGTGTAACCATGCCCAAAAGCAGTTCTAGTCCTATTCGGGAAAAACAAAACCCAGAGGGAGTGCGTATCAAAACCAAGATTATGTCTTGGCCCAGGAAACTGTTGGCGTGGGGCCATATAGCCTACTGGGAGGCGTCCGGGTTGATGTTGCTCGGGATCCTGCTGATCGTTTACCGCTGGCGGGGTACCCTGCTGATGTTGATCAATCCCGGCTACGTGAATGTGGCTTTGTTGGCCGGGCTATGCCTGCTGGGCTTGGGGATTGGCCGTTGGCAAGGAGCGAAAGTCGCCTCTTCTGAAGCCCACGCCTCGCTGTTGGGACCGCAGCTGGGCGCAGGACTGCTGATCCTGACGGCACTGCTGGGGTTTTGGGTCGAGCCGCGACCGCTCTCCAGCCAAACTGCCCTCAACCGAGGGGTATCTCCCTACCTGGGGGTATCTCGTAGCCAGCCGCAGGCTTTTCGTCCCAAGCTCGACCCGCGTCAGCGCACTCTGCTGGATTGGGTACGCACCTTGGATGTCTACCCGGATCCCTACACCTACACAGGGCAGCCGGTGCGGGTACAGGGGTTTGTCGTTCCCGACCCGCGGCCCGACCACTTTGTTATCGCTCGCTTTTTGGTCAGTTGCTGTGCTGCCGATGCCTACCCTGTGGGCTTGCCGGTGCGCTGGCCAGAGGGAGAACAGTTAACTGCCGATAGTTGGCTGCGTCTGGAGGGACGCATGGCCGTAGAGCGGCGGGATGGCCAATCTCAGTTGGTGATCGTCGCCGAGCAGGTGGAGCCAATACCGGTGCCGGCCAATCCCTACGCCGACGAGTAGGCTAGATATCGGTTTCGCTTAGTTTGCTGCTCATGTAATCGAAAGGCTCGGCCACAAAGCTGTAGTCTTCGCCGGAGCCGAGCAGCTCCAGGGTGCGGGTTTTCATGTTTTGGATCCCAATCACTGTCGGAGCGATGGGCACGCCGAGGGAGTTGTAAGTTTCCCGCAAGCCGGCCAAGACTCGCTCATCCAAGACGCTGTTGTCGGCAGCCACCAGCGCATAAGAAGCGTAGCGCAGGAAGTAGTCCATATCCCGCAAACAGGTGGCGTAGCGGCGGGTGGTGTAGGCGTTGCCGCCCGGACGGATCAGATCCGGCACCTGGGCAAACATAGCTGCGGCAGCCGTCTTGACAATGTCCACCGAGTTGAGATTAATCACCTGCACTGCCTTGATGCGCCGCAGCCCTGAATCGTAAAAAGCTTTGAGCGCATCCATCGCATTCCGGTCCAAGTAGCGGCCCGCCAGGTCGTAGGTTTTGATCAGTGTGGTTACGGCATCCCGCATATTCTCAACTCCGTTCCTGTAACTCTATGTAAAAGTAGCTTGAGATGCAAAAGTGAGAAAAGATTGAGAAGAGATTTTGTCGGCAACGTCCAAAGGCTACCCTTGGAAAATCGAGCCGGAGCCCAACAACGGCAGCGCTCCGAGCTCCCCACTTGCCCCCAGAAGTTTAGCATGCAGGGGGTTCTTTCCCGCCGAGACAATGGCCAATGTTGTTACGAAAATGTAATGTTTCTGCAACTAGGGATCCGGCGGCAACACCCGCAGCGGCCTGAGCTGACCTGCTTGGCTGTGCCCCAAGCCCAAAAATTCCCCCTCTCTGCTCATGACCCGCAAGGTCTCAGCACCGGCCTGAGCAGGATCCAGGGGAATGGCCTGACCTTGCCGCCAGCGCTGGGCCTCAGCCGGAGATAGGGATACTGAGTCCCAATCGCGAAATCCCCACTCAATCGGCAGCAGGGCAGCGGCGGGATCGGCGGATCCCTGCCATTGCTCCAGGGGCAGGCTCTCCTGGACGCGAAAGGGGCCACTTTGCAGCCGTCGCAGGCGGCTCATCAAGCCTCCGCAACCCAATTTCTCCCCCACGTCGCGGGCGAGGGCGCGGATGTAGGTGCCGGGGCCACAGGCAATCTCCAGATCCACTTCCGGGAAGTTGCCGGGGCGCCAGCCCAGGATCCGCAGGTGCCGAATCACTACTCTCCGCGGCTCCAGCCCCAGTTCTGAGGCCTCTAGCCCGGCCCGCGCCAGCTCGTAGAGCTTTTTCCCCTGCCGCTTGATGGCGCTGTAAAGGGGCGGCACCTGCTCAATCTCGCCGACAAACTCCCGCAAACAGGCCGCCACCTGCTCGCAGCTCAGCTCCGGACAAGGGGATCCCACCTGGATCTGCCCCTCGGCATCGTCGGTGTCGCTGCGCTGCCCGAAGCGGAAGGTGGCCCGATAGACCTTATCCCCCGGCAGAAAGGCCAAAAAGCGCGTCGCCCGCCCCACGGCAATGGGCAAAACCCCCGTCGCCGCCGGATCCAAAGTGCCGCCATGCCCCACCCTGCGGGTGCGCAAGACCCGCCGCACCACCGCCACACAGTCGTGGGAGGTAAGCCCTGCTGGTTTATCCAGGTTGAGAAAGCCCTCCAGGGATCCCATGCCAGGCATCAACTTGCATCAACCAATAATTAAGATTTGTAACCGAACTGCCGCAGCGCTTAACATGGGGTTAACTTCCGTCTGCGAGTTTGAAGCACCCATGGCTCAGTCTTACCTGCTTTCTCAGCCTATCTGGCAACGCCTGTTGATGATTGCCCCCTTTTTCCTGTGGGGTTCGGCGATGGTGGCGATGCGGGATGCCCTCTCTGAGACCACCCCTCTCTTTATCGCCATTCTGCGGCTCTTGCCGGCTGGGATCCTGGTTTTGGCCTTTCGGCTTTGGCAGGGACGGGCCGCCGGGGTGTCTCAACCCTGGCATCCGCAGGGGCGGCGGGGGTGGCTGTGGGTCTTGGCCTTTGCCCTGGTGGACGGCACCTGTTTTCAGGGATTTTTGGCGCAAGGGTTGAGAGAGACCGGCGCCGGGCTGGGATCCGTGCTGATCGACTCGCAGCCGCTGGCGGTGGCTCTGATGGCCACCTGGTTTTACCGCGAGCGGATGGGAGCGCTGGGCTGGCTGAGCTTGGGGATAGGGGTGGTCGGCATCGGTCTGATCGGCTTATCTGGCGGGGGATCCCTGCAGTTGGGGGCTGGCGTCGTCTGGATGTTGCTGGCATCCCTGTCGATGGCCATCGGCACCGTGATGATGCCCAAGGTGGCGGAGGTGGCGGATCCGGTGTTGGCGACGGGCTGGCACATGGTGTTGGGCAGCCTGCCCTTGATCCTGCTCTCGGCGCTAACAGAAAGCGAGCAATGGCAGCACCTGAGCGGTGCCCACTGGCTGGGCCTGCTCTACGCTTCGGTGATGGGAAGCGCTGTGGCCTATGCCCTCTTCTTCTATTTCGCCTCCCAGGAGAACCTCACCGAATTCAGCTCCCTGACCTTTCTCACCCCCATCTTCGCCCTGCTGTTCGGCAGCACCTTCTTGGGGGAATCGCTGACGCGGCTGCAGTGGTTGGGAGTGGGTATCACCCTGGTCTGCGTGTATTTGATCAACCACCGGCAAGAATGGCAGGAGCGCCTGCGCTTGGCCTGGCCAGGGATCCTCTCGGAGCTGGGCCTGGAGTTCAGCACCGTCGAGATCCGCGATGGCAACCGCGACTAGCAGGGATCCCTTAGGGGGGTAGGAACCCCATTGCCTCTCGCACCCTTTGCAGCGTTGGCTCGGCAACAGCGCGAGCCTTGGCAGCATTTTCCCGGATCAGCGCCAGCAGATAGTCGGGGTTGTTGCAGAGATCCCGGTAGCGCTGCTGAATGGGCTCTAGGGCAGCGATGATGCTGTCTGCGAGGAGAGGCTTGAACTGTCCCCACCCCATCTCGGCACACTCAGCTGCCACCGCCTCCTTGCTTTTTCCAGAGGTGAGCATGTAGATCGTCAGCAAATTGTGGGCTTCAGGACGAGCCGGATCGTCAAAGACAATGCCCCGAATGGGGTCGGTCTTGCATTTTTGGATCTTCTTGCGGATGGTATCCGGGTCATCCAAGAGATGAATGCGGCTGAGATCCGAGGGATCCGACTTGGACATCTTGCGCGTGCCATCGGTCAAGCTCATGATCCGCGCCCCCTGTGGGCGAATCAGGGCCTCTGGGATCACAAACACCTCGCCAAAGCGGTCGTTAAAGCGGCGGGCAATATCCCGACACAGCTCAATATGCTGCCGCTGATCCTCCCCCACCGGCACATACTTGGGCTGGTAGAGCAAAATATCCGCCGCCTGCAAAATCGGGTAGCTGAACAGGCCAACGCTGGTCTCCTCTCCCTGTTTTTCTTTTTTCTCCTTGTACTGGATCATGCGCTCCGCCCAGTTCATGGGGGTGATGGTGTTGAACAGCCAGGCCAGCTCCGTATGGGCAGGCACGTGGGACTGCACGAACAGCACACAATGCTCCAGGCTGAGGCCACAGGCCAAATAAAGGGCAAACAGCGAGCGGGTGCGCTCCCTCAACAGCTTGGGATCCTGAGGGACGGTGATGGCATGTTGATCCACAATGCAAAAAAAGTTCTCGTAGTGCTCCTGCTCGGCCACCCAATTTTTAATCGCCCCCAAGTAATTGCCCAGGTGCAACTCGCCAGAGGGCTGAATGCCAGAGAGGGTGCGCGGCTTAGCCATAGGAAAAGCAGATCTCAAATGCCAACAAGACAAGAGCAAGGAAAGTCTTTATCAGGATACCAAGAGAGGCGCAACCCGTTGGTTCATGATGGATAGAAGACGCCCAGCCCAACACCATGTCAGACTCGGAACCCGAACTGTTGCGTGCCGCCAACCACTATGTGCTGCTGATCCCGGGCTTGCCGGAGCAATTTCTCAGCCCTGAGGAATTGCAGGAGTTCCTCGTGCGGCTGTTGCAAGAGCACCCCCACCTGGTGGATGCAGATCTGGCCCGCTACCCCACCCCCCAAGCGCAGGCGCAGCGGCTGATCGACACCGCCTGTGAAGTCGAGGTTTCCCCCGGCGAAACCCTGCAGTGGCATCCTGTGCGCCTGAGCAAGCGCCCCTCGATACCGCCTTGACAGACCAGGGGCTCGTTTGTGAAACCAACGGGGCTGTGTTTCGGATCCCGCCTTGGACGTGATACAACGCAAGAGAGAAATCTTTAGTCCCAAGTTCTAAAAGGGGTCAGCCATGCCGCGCAGCATGAAGAACGACAACTTCATCGACAAAACCTTTACCGTCATGGCCGATCTGATCCTGAAACTGCTGCCGGGGGTGAGTTCTGAGCAAAAGAAAGCTTTTGCCTACTACCGGGATGGCATGGCCGCTCAGAGCGAAGGGGAATACGCCGAGGCTCTGGAAAACTACCGAGAAGCCCTCACCCTGGAGCAAGGCGAAGAGGATCGTAGCTACATCCTCTACAACATGGGCCTGATCTACCAAAGCAACGGCGAACTGGACAAGGCCCTGGAGTACTACCACCAAGCTCTGGAGTTGAACCCACGACTTTGTTCTGCCCTGAACAACATCGCTGTGTTGCTGCATCATAAAGGCGAGCAGAGCCTGCAGGCCGGAGATGAAGAAACGGCAGAGGCCCTGTTTGACGAGGCCGCTCAATACTGGATCCGCGCCATTCGCATTGCCCCCAACAACTACATCGAGGCCCAAAACTGGCTGAAAACCACCGGGCGCGCCAACCTCGAGTTGTATTGAGTCTGCCTGCCAAAGGACTCTGTACCACCAACGCGAACGGTTGCTCTCAGCCACCTTAAGCTAAGTTAATGATCTGCGCGCCGGGGGGAAGGATGCTGAAACGGGAAGGGGTACAACATGTCGCTCACTTGGCTCGTCTGGAGCTAACCGAGGAGGAAGAGATCCAGTTCACCGAGCAACTGGCAGACATCTTGGCCTACGTGGAACAACTGAAAGAGCTGAATACGGAAGGGGTGGAGCCCACCTTCCATGCCCTGGACATGGAGCTGCCCACCCGCCCCGATGAAGTCGAGCCCTATCCGGATGTCGAAGGGATCCTGGCCAACGCTCCCGACCGGGCGGATGTGTTCTTCAAAGTGCCCCGCATTCTGGACGCAGAAGACTGACGTCGCCAGATTACCTTAGGCTGGCCCAAGGGAGTAGGAGCGTGGTAGGGGCCGCCGGACAGCATTGTGGGTTAGTCAATAAAGCAACGGAGAGGGTGGGATTCGAACCCACGGTGGCGTGAACCACGGCAGTTTTCAAGACTGCTTCCTTAAACCGCTCGGACACCTCTCCAATTCTCTGGGATCCCCAAACCCTATTTATGCTACGCAATTGGCTTCAGGTTGTGCAATTGTACTCCGCACCGAGTAGCGCGATGGGCGGGAAAGCAGGCCATGGCATGGTTTAGCATAGCAACGCTCGCCTTGGCCCAGGCCGCCCCAGCAGGGATCCCTCAGCCTGCAACTGCTGCTATGCTACGGGACAAGTAGGCGGATCCCTTGTCGCTATGGCCTCGCGTCGTTCCAAGTTGGTTTTGGATCCCGGATCAGAGGTGGAGGGGGGGCGTCTCTTAGCCCTGAAAAACCAGATTGAGGCAATCCTCTACCTGAAGGGGCAGCCGTTGGCCCTATCGGCGCTGGCTCAGTTGGCCCGCTGCAGCCGCGATGAGGCCTATGATGCGCTGCTGGAGTTGATGGAAGACTATGCTCACCGCGACTCTGCCCTGGAAGTATTGCAGGTGGGGGAGGGGTTTGCCCTGCAGTTGCGAGAGCCGTTTTTGGAGCTGGCCAACCAGCTCTTGCCCCCCGAAATCGGGGTGGGCGCTGCCCGTACCTTGGCGACCATCATCCTGCGGGGGCCCCTCTCCCAAGCCGAGTTGGTAGAGTTGCGCGGTCAGGGCGCCTATCAGCATGTGGCAGAGCTGGTGGAGAAAGGCTTTATAACCCGCTACCGCAAAGAAGGCAGCCGCTCCCCCTGGTTGCGGGTGACGGATAAGTTTCATCGTTACTTTACGGTAGACAAGCTGGCCAATCCCTTCCCCGAAGAATAAACTTCCCGCAACGCGGCCAGCGATTCATTCGTTCCCTTTTGCCAGCCCTGCCCGAACGGCATCCAAAAACTGACGGGCGGTGCGACCGGAAAAGCCGTTTTGCTGCTGCGCCCAGATCAGGGCCCGGCGACGCAGGGCCGCCAAAGATTGAGCGAAACCCAGCCGCTGCGCCAAGTGTTCTACAGTTGCCAAGTAATCGTCTTGAGTGAACGGAGGGAAGGTGAGGGTGAGGCCAAAGCGATCCTGCAGCGACAGCTTTTCCTGCACCGTATCCCAGGCGTGGACTTCTTGATCTTGGGGGTTGGGGCGGTCGGCGAAAAACTCGCGGACCAAATGGCGGCGGTTGCTGGTGGCATAGAGGCGGACGTTGGGCGGCGGCGCGACGAGATCCCCCTCCAGGAGCACCTTGAGCTGCTTGAACTCGGTTTCGTCGGCCTCGAAGGAGAGATCGTCCACAAACAGCACAAAGGGCAGCCCCTGTTTCCTCAGCTCCGCCAAGATCTCCGACAATTGCATCAAGTCAGTTCGTCTCAGCTCCAGAAGGCGCAGCCCCTGAGGGCCGTAGCGGCGCAACAAGGCCTTCACCAACGAAGACTTGCCGGTGCCCCGCGCCCCGTAGAGCAAGACATGCAAAGCCAGATCCCCCCGCAGCAGCGCTTCGGTGTTGGCGGCCAACTGCTGCTTCTGCCGTTCGTAGCCGTAAATCTCATCCCAATCGGGCAGGTCGGGAGCCGGGATCCCTTCTAGCCCTGCCGGCCCCCAGCGAAACGCCCAATAGCGAGCACAGATTCCTACCCCTCTTTGGCGGTAGTGGGCGATCAACGCCTCCAGGCTCAGGCCCCAATCGGCAAAAGAGCGCGGATCCCAGCCGGCGCAGTCACTGTCCCCATCCGGCCAAGGGATCCCCAGGCCCAGCGCCTGCATCTGCTCTTCGATGAGCTCCTGGCTCTCGGCCAGGATCTGTAAGCAGCGGAGATCGTGCCGTGCTGCTTGCAAAAGGGGTGTCGGGATCTCCCCACCTCGCAGCGCCGCGCGGGCAAAGGGGTTGTCCGCCCAGCGGATCTCCTGGATCAGCCACTCCCGCCAGCTCAGGTTTTGCTGGGCCAAAAGCTCAAACCAGCGCCCGTAGGCCGCCCAGCAAGGCAGGGGATCCCCGGCCATCAACTGCTGGATCAGCTCCTGCCAGCCCAGGGCTAGGGGATGGGCGCAGATTTCTCGAAACAGCAACAGCTTGGCCGCCGCTTCCGCCGCTTCTTCAAGGGGAGTCATCGCTGTGGTTGAGATTGGGCATAGTCGCTATGTTGCCGCGATAACGGCAGTGCAGTAAAGCCTTGCAAGACAAGGTTGGTTTTCTGGCTCATCCCCATCGTTGGCGTAGTGTGCCGGCGGCAGGGAGAATCGCCAGACGGGGGGAGTCTCTGTATCCCCATGCTCATCTTGGTCAAATGGGGGGTCGCCCACCCACAAGGGTGTCTGCTCTGCTTCCCCTGGCTATAGAGGCGGGGGGTTGACGCGATTCTGTTCAAGCCAAGGTCAGAAGCAAAAGTCGGCATCTTTGAAGATGTTATAGATTGGGATGCGAGTGCTCTGAATCTCGTAGATCCCCGGTTGCTGACAGGGATCCCAATGGGTTTTGCGGTTCTTGTCTGCAGCTTTGCAGGGAGGTACTTTGGATGGCTAACTACCCAATGCGAGGCCGTTCTTCTCCTGCTTCTGACCATTTTCCCTTGGGCACCTTGGTGGTGGCGAGCGTCTCGGTTGGGGCTCTGGCTGCCTTGGGTTGGCAGTTGTGGCAGATGGTCGCTCCGATGTTGGCCCCCCCGCCCCCACCCCAATTTCAGCGGGCGATCCGCCCGGATCCCTTGCCGAGCCCAACCAGCTTTCCCCCTCCCCTGTCTGCCCCTGCTGCAGGCACCCTTGACCCTGAAGGATTTCCCCCCGGCAGCCGCGGACGGGTGATTGAGCCGATTGGCCTGGCGATCCGCAGCCGGCCCTCCGCCGATGGAGCCTACCAGGGCGGGATTGTGGTGGGGGAAACGGTGACGGTGTTGGAGTATAGCGCCGATGGTCGTTGGCAACGGGTGCGGCGGGAGTTGAACGGTCAAGAGGGCTGGGTGCGGGCAGGCAATTTGGGCCCTGTGGAAGGGGCGGCAGCCTCGGCATCTGCTGTCTCTACCGTTTCACCATCGACAGTTCAGTTGACTCAACCCAGGCCTGAGTCCACCCACTCTCCTGGAGCAACAAGCGTTTCCCCCGGTGAGCGGGGGCGGGTGATCGAGCCGATGGGTTTGGCGCTGCGAGCCACTCCCGACCGGGAAGGGGCCTACATGGGCGGCCTGCCCCTGAATGAGGTGGTGACGGTGTTGGGCCTGAGCGAAGATGGCGGTTGGCAGCGTATCCGCCGCGAGAACGGGCAAGAGGGCTGGGTGCGGGCCGGGAACCTGGCGCAGGAGTAGCAAGATGCCCCAGCGGGGGATTGTGGTGCCCCGAAAGTTTGTGTTTGGCTAGGTCAGTAGCGCTGGCCGAACTCCAGGTGAAGCAACTCCTCTCTCCGTCGTGGGTCATTTCCTCCAGGGATCCCTTGGCCAGAGGGCTGGCTCTGGTGGTCCTGGGGCTGGGAGCCGGCATGACAGCTTGTCGTCCGCCTGTCGAGTCGGGGCCAGCTAGGGAGCCGCAGGCGATCTCTGCCTCGGCCAAAGGCACGCTGGAGCTGTGGGCCAACGGCGAAGCGTTCGTGCGGGAGGGGTTGGTCTCCAAAGACGGCTGGGCGCTGCAGTTTGAGCATGTGTACGTGACGCTGGCCGACATCACGGCCTACCAGACGGATCCCCCTTTTGAAGGGAAAGGGGAGCTCCAGCCCAAGGCCTTAGTCAACCTGACAGGCCCCCTCACGGTGGATTTGGTGCCAGCGGCGGGGGCAGAACGGGTTCTGCTGGGATCCCTGGAAGCTCCCCCTGGGCACTACAACGCCTTGGCTTGGCGGCTGGTGCCGGCAGCGGAGGGGCCGGCCAAGGGCTACTCCCTCTGGATCGAGGGCACAGCCCGGCCAGCAAAAGGGGAGGGAGAGGAGATCCCCTTTGTGCTCAAGTTCAGCCCTGAGCTGGCCTTCGTCTGCGGCGAGTATGTGGGGGAAGCGCGCAAGGGCTTTGTCCAGGCGGGCCAGGTGGCGGATCTGGAAGTGACTTTCCACTTTGACCACCTGTTTGGGGATGGCAGCCTACCGCCGGAAGATGACCTCAACCGGGCGGCGCTGGGGTTTGCCCCGCTGGTGAAGCTGGATCCCCTCTCCCTGGAGCAGCGGCTAAAGGGGGGATCCGACCCTCTGGTCTGGGACGACCTGCAGGAAAGTGGGACGGCGTCCGAAACCCTCTTGGAGATCCTGCAGAACTTGGGCCACGTGGGGGAGGGCCACTGCCGCGCGTCCTCTGACCGCCTCGACAGGACGGGATCTTGACCTTAGGTCTTTGCCCTCAAGCCTGGGTGGCTTTTGCAGTCGAGAGATTGTCCTCTACTTTTGCCGACCCATGAACTCAGTCTGGCCAAATCGCCTCCCTTTCTACGCTTACTGGCAACTGAGCTGGCTGGCCTGCGGCCTGCTCTTGTCTGCTCCGGCTTGGGGGCATGGGGTGGAGGCCTCTTGGCGGGCCGTCCCCACTTTCGAGATCCAAGCCCGCTACGATTCCGGCGAGCCGATGCGTTCTGCCCGCGTCACGGTGTTTGCGCCCACCGATCCCACCACCCCTTGGCAGGAAGGGCAAACGGATGAGCAGGGGCGATTTCTGCTGCAGCCGGATCCTGAGCTCAAGGGACTGTGGCAGGTGCGCATTCGCCAGGCCGGCCACGGCGGGGTGGTGAACGTGCCGGTAGGCGAAGCGGCTATGCAGGCAGAAGGGATCCCCAACAGCTCCTCCTTTGGCCCTGTGCAGCGGGGGGTTATGGCTGCCTGTGTCATCTGGGGGTGCTTGGGTACGGCCCTGTTCTTCTCCCGGCCCCGTCCCTCCCAAGGCCCAGAACTCCCCGACTCCTCAGGGGGTGTTGCCGCTTTGAGCCAGGACTAGCCATGCACATCAGCGAGGGCCTTCTGCCAGCACCGCTTTGGCTGGGGGGCTATGGCATCACTGCCCTGCTTACGGGTTGGAGCCTACACCTCCTCCAGCGGTTGGAAAAGGATCCTCGCCGCCAACTGCCCAAAGCGGCGCTGCTGACCGCCGCCTTTTTTGTCGCCTCCTCCCTTCACCTGCCTTTTCCCCCGGCCAGCCTGCACCTGCTGCTCAATGGCTTGCTGGGCGTGATGCTGGGGGCCTTGGCCTACCCGGCGATTGTGGTGGGCCTGTTTTTTCAGGCGGTGGCTTTTGGCCACGGGGGGCTAACCACCCTGGGGATTAACGCCGCCATTATGGGGATCCCGGCGCTCTTGGCAGGGGGGATCTTTCGAATGGGCCGACGGCGGCTGGGAGACGGGTTGGCAGCCTTCTGGGCGGGGGCGGCGGGGGTGGGGCTGGCGGCGCTGCTCTTCTACGGGGTGGTGATGGCTGCTCTCCTGGGCGAGGGGACGGTCTCCACCCAAGCAGAGCGCTTTGCCTTGGGCAGCTTGGTGATGGCCCACCTCCCTTTGGCGGCGGTGGAGGGGCTGTTTACCTGTTGGGTGGTGCGGTTTTTGCAGCGGGTGCAGCCGGAGCTGCTGGGAGAAGATGCCAAAAGATAGGGCCGAGGCCGTCATCTCCCAGGATCTCAGGGGAACGCAGTTCTCTCCACCCGCTCCCCTCCCTCCCTCCCCCTCTTGGCTTCACCGCTGGCGGCCTTTGCCCAAGCTGGTGGGCCTGGGAGCCCTGATGGCAGCTTTTGCCCAGGTGCAGCGCTTGGCCTTGCTGCCCCTGGCCTGGGCGCTGCTGGCTCTTCTCTGGGCGCTGTCGGGAGTGCCGCTCAGCCGAGGACTGAAACGGCTGGCCGCCCCAGGCGCTTTGCTAATAGCTCTCGTCGCTCTCCTACCGTTAGTTATGGGGAACACCATCCTCTGGCAGTGGGGATCCCTGGCTCTGCGGTGGGAGGGGCTGGAGAAGGCGCTCTATGTCGTTGGGCGCAGCCTGGCTTTGTTGGCGCTGGCGACGCTGCTTTTGGAGACCACCCCCCTGCTGGAACTGTTGGCGGCTTTGCGGGCGCTGGGGATCCCCGACCTGCTCTTGGAGTTGGCCTGGCTGACGCAGCGCTACCTGCAGGAGATAGGCGCCCAGTGGCAGCAGATGCAGCGGGCAGCTTGGCTGAGGGGCTGGCAGCCGCGGGGATCCCTGTGGCGCCCGGGCCCGGCCTTGCGCCAAGACCTGCCCTTCCTGGCTGCTGCCGTAGGCACTCTCCTAGTGCGCAGCTACGAGCGCTCTGAGCGCGTCTATCAGGCGCTGCGCCTGCGGGGCTACGGAAAAGCGCCCTTGCTCCCAGAAGAGAGGGCAGGGGATCCCTGCAGTTGGGCGGCCAGCGGTCTGGCAGTGGCTGTGGCTCTTGGCTTGGTGTGGGTTCAACTTGGGGGGTAGCCCGATTGAGCTGGTTGGCAGAGGAGTTCAGAAGCGAAACCTAAACTAGAATAAGAAAACTTTCATTTCTGCTGTCGCCATTCTCTCGGCCTCTCCTGTGGCTATGAACCGGTTGGAGACCGCTTTGCCTACGCCCTCTCGCAGCCCTGCCGCTCCCCCAAAGAAAGCGCCGGCAGTTGCCGTTGTGCACCTGGGCTGTGAGAAAAACCGGGTGGACACCGAGCACATGCTGGGCCTGCTGGCCCAGGCGGGCTACCGGGTGGAAGGCGACGAAGACAGCGCCGACTACGTCATCGTCAACACCTGCAGCTTCATCGAGGCGGCGCGGCGGGAGTCGGTCAGCACCCTGATGGAGCTGGCGGTACAGGGCAAAAAGATCCTCATCGCCGGCTGCTTGGCCCAGCACTTCCAAGAGGAGCTGCTGCGGGAGATCCCGGAGGCGGTGGCCATCGTCGGCACCGGCGATTACCACCAGATCGTGCAGGTGATCGAGCGGGCGGAGCGAGGGGAGCGGGTCAACGCCGTCACCTCCAGCTTGGACTACATTGCCGACGAGACCGTCCCCCGCTATCGCACCACCCATGCGCCGGTGGCCTACCTGCGGGTGGCCGAAGGATGTGATTACCGCTGCTCTTTTTGCATCATCCCCCACCTGCGGGGCAAGCAACGCTCCCGCCCCATCGAGTCCATTCTGCGGGAGGCGGAGCAACTGGCCGCAGAAGGGGTGCAGGAGTTGATTCTCATTTCCCAGATCACCACCAACTACGGGATCGACCTCTACGGGGAGCCGCGGCTGGCCGGGCTCATCCGCGCCCTGGGCCGGATCCCCATCCCCTGGATCCGCATGCTCTATGCCTACCCCACCGGCATTACCCCGGCAGTGGTGGAGGCCATTCAAGAGACGCCCAATTTCCTGCCCTATCTGGATCTGCCGCTGCAGCACAGCCACCCGCAGATCCTCAAAGCCATGAACCGCCCCTGGCAGGGCCAGGTCAACGACCGGGTAATCGAGCGGCTGCACCAGGCGCTGCCCAACGCCGTGCTGCGCACCAGCTTTATTGTCGGCTTTCCCGGCGAGACGGAGGAGCACTTCCAGCATCTGTTGGACTTTGTGCAGCGCCACCAATTTGACCATGTGGGGGTGTTTACCTTTTCTCCTGAAGAAGGCACACCCGCCTACCACCTTCCCCAGCAAGTGCCGGAGCCCCTTAAGGAAGAGCGCCGCGCCCGCCTGATGCAACTGCAACAGGGGATCGCCTTCCGCCGCAACCGCGAGCAGGTGGGGCAGGTGGTGCCTGTGCTCCTGGAGCAGGAAAACCCCCGCACCGGCGAGTGGATTGGCCGTTCCCCCCGCTTTGCCCCTGAGGTGGACGGGGTGGTGTACGTGCGCGGGCCGGGATCCCTGGGATCCCTGGTGCCGGTGCAGATTACTCGCGCCGAGCCCTACGATCTCTTTGGCCAGGTGGTGGCAGCGCCGCAGGGCTTTAGCTGGAGCGGGCGGTAGAATAATTCGGTTGGACTCCGGAAAGGCGAGATGGCCAGTGCAGATGAGCTGAAACAGGCAGCAGCCCAAGCGGCGGCTCAAAAGGTGCAGTCAGGGATGGTGGTGGGGCTGGGCACAGGATCCACGGCTGCTTTTGCGGTGAGCGCCCTGGCGGAGCGGATGCAAAAGGAGGGGCTGCAGTTCATCGGTGTGCCCACCTCGGAGCGCACAGCAGAACAAGCCCGCTCCCTGGGGATCCCGCTGGCCACCCTGGAGGAGCAGCCCCGCCTGGATCTGGCCATCGATGGAGCCGACGAAATTGAAGTGGGATCCCTGAACTTGATCAAAGGAGCGGGGGGGGCTCTGCTGCGGGAAAAACTGGTAGAGGCCAGCGCCGCCGAGCTGATCATCATCGCCGATGCCTCTAAGAAGGTGACGCATCTGGGCACTCGCTTCCCGGTGCCCGTGGAGGTGGTGCGCTTTGGCTGGAAAACCACCTTGGCGCGGGTAGAGGCTATTGGCTGCGCGGCCACTTTGCGGTTGAATGCCCAAGGGGATCCCTACCTGACGGATGAACAGCACTACATCCTCGATTGCCAATTCGGCCCCATCGCCGATCCCGCCAAGATCGCCGATCAACTCAAGGGGACGGTGGGGGTGGTGGAGCATGGCCTGTTCATCGGCATGGCCCAAGAGGCGATCATCGCCCTTCCTGAGGGAATTGAGACGCTGCAACCAAGCTGATCCCGTACCCAGTTGCGTATTGGCATCATGTCCAATCGCCATGAAACGGTTCGTTAACTCCCCTCTCCCGCTGGGAGAGGGGCTGGGGGTGAGGGAGCGCTCCCGCTGGGAGAGGGGCT